>JAQGHK010000449.1 GCA_028288875.1 Phycisphaerales bacterium
GGGGCAAAGGTTCTGGCCGACCCGGTGTTGCCGGAATCGATCATGGCCCAGCGTCAGATGATCTATCCGAACGGGCTATCCAACGGCGTCGGCGATACCACCAACACCCGGCTGAACAGCGACGCGCTCGAGCTTCTGATCGCCCACGCGCGTAAGACTGGCGATTCCGCACTTGAAGATAAGCTGACGCAATTGCTGCATCGTGAAATCGACAGCGGCAACTACAGCCGCGACAGTCGAAGCGATCTCTTCGCACTGACTCATTACGTCGATTCACTCAAACCCGTCAGCGGCGTGGCCGCCGGACCGGACCGGTCGTTCTGGTTCGACGGCCTGAACATCATGATGCAGCACAACGAAGTGCCCGGCGACGCCGCGCACTCGCTGGTGGCCGCGTTCTACGGCACGAACGGCGGTCACGTGCACGTCAATGGGATGGCGATCGAACTCTATGGCGCAGGTTACATCCTTGGTGCCGACCCTGGTCGCGGTGCCAGCTATTGGACGGCCGATCATCGCGGCTACTACATCACGCCGGTGGCGCATAATACGGTCGTCGTCAATGGCACGTCGACCTATGCGGAGAACAAAAGCCCTGACAAGAAGATGGCCGTGCTTGCCGCCGAGCCATTGCATGGAGCGGCCGCGCTGAGTCCGAACATCGGTTTCACCCGCGGCGGGTTTCACTATGCCCAGCCCGCCGCCGATCAGCAACGAACACTTGCGTTGGTCCGCACGGGACCGAAAAGCGGCTTCTACTACGACGTGTTCCGCTCCAAAACGACCGGCGCATCGGCCGACACGTTCCACGATTACTTCTATCACAACATGGGCCAGTCCCTATCGCTCGCCGATGCGGCCGGCGGCACGTTGCAACTGAAGCAGTCCGACACCCTCGCCACACAGCCGAATCTGCAAAAGGCTTATTCGTATCTTTCGAACGAACGTTCCGGCCCACTCGCCAGTGATCTGCGGGCACAGTTCGATATGAAAGTGCCCAACGGCCCGACCGCCAGCATGGCCATGTGGATGCCAGCATCGCCGGGACGCAAGCTGTTTGCGGTCGATGCGCCGAAGAACAATGCCATCCGCGAAGGCATCGCCGCGCCGCTGCGAGAGATTCCGATGCCAACACTCATGGTTCGCCAAAAGGGACAGGCATGGGACACGCCATTTGTCGCGGTGTATGAGCCATTCACCGGTGAGGACGGCGCCGCCGTTCGTGCGGTGCATTCAGCAACGACTGATGCGGCCAGCACTGGCTTCGTGGTCACCACCGTCGAAGGCAGCGGCCCGCGTGTTCTGCTCATGCAGGACGCCGGCGAGCGTGATCACACCGTCGACGGCCTGACGTTTCGCGGCACGTTCGCCGCCGTATTCGGTTCATCCGGCAGCGAAACGGAATGCTATCTGGGCGACGGCCGTTCGCTGGCCGCCGGCGAGGTTTCGTTGAAATCTGCAACAGACGCCTCCATCGCGGCGGATGCCCGTCGCGATGGCGATTCATGGATCGTCGGCTCGACCGGCATCGTGACGATCGCGCTGCCGTTTGATCGGAAGGACGGACAGTCGCTTCTCGTGGACGAAAAGCCGGTCGAAGACGCCGCATGGAAAGCCGTCCGCGGTAAGAGCGTGGCCGTCTTCACGCTGCCAGCGGGCGTGAACCGTCGCGTCTACCTCGGTATTTCGAAATAGCGATTCCTATGCCGCAGGCACGCATCTCTATCCCCGCTGCAACGTCGGGCCGCCTGCTGGTCGGCGTCCTGGTCGATGGCACAACCAAGTACGGCCGGTCGATCCTTCGTGGCGTTACGCATTATGCCAACCTCCAGCGGCACTGGGTGCTCTTCAAGGATCTGGCCGACCTTTTGCACGCTCAGCCGCAGTGGCCGATGTTTGACGGCATTATCTATGGCGGCGTTTCGGTGGAAACAGTGGATCGATGTCATTCCATGTGCCCGCATGTCGTTTCCTGTTCGGGCAGCACCAGTCCGGATCGATCGCCGGTGGTGGCGCTCGACAGCCACGCCACCGGCATGCAAGCGGCCAAGCATCTGCTCGATTGCCGCTTGCGTCATTTTGCGTTCTTTGGATCGAATCACGGCATCATCGGCGAAGCTCGACTGGCCGGCTTCCGGGCCACGCTCCATGAGCACGGGCATGATGTCTTCGAGTGTCCCATTCTTGCACCGAGTGCCAGCGAATGGATGTCGCACACGCATCGCCCGATGCTGATCGACTGGCTGCGCGCCCTTCCGAAGCCAATCGGCATTTTGTGTTATGACGACGTCGTCGCTCACGATTTGGCTGAGGCGTGCATGGAGGCGGACATCGGCGTGCCGGAGGCGGTCGCCATTGTCGGCGTGAACAACGACGACCTGATGTGCGAAAGCGCCTGGCCGCCCCTGACCAGCATCGAGACCGACCACAACCGCATGGGATACCACGCGGCCAAGCTGCTGGACCGACTATTAAGTGGCGATGAGATTCCATCGGACGAGCGGTTGACGCTGCTGCCGCCGCTCGGCGTTGTGAAGCGTCAGAGCACCGATTTGCTGCATCTGGAAGACGCTAACCTCCTGGCGGCGATTCGATTCATTCGGGAGCACGCCTGCAACCCGTGCAGCGTTTGGGATGTGCTGGACGCCGTTCCTGTGAACCGTCGTTGGCTGGAGCGGCAGTTTCTCAGCAAGCTCGGCAGGACGCCGCATGATGAGATTCGGCGGGTGCGGATCGAAAGTGCCCAGCGCCTGCTGCCGCAAATGGACCTATCGCTGGCCCAGATTGCCGCACGGTGCGGCTTTGATGAAATCAAAGGCTTTTACATGGCATTTCGCACGGTCACCGGCACAACGCCGGCCGCCTATCGTCGCGCGGGGGCGAGCGAAGGGATGTCGCAAAATGTCCGAAAACGGTCGCAAACAGACAAAGTGCGACAGGCGTTCGTCAGTTAGTTTCCAATCGGCCACAGGCCAGCTCCCGGCGGAGCGTTCACGTCTCACAGGATTGCGGAGGAGAGAAAATGTCGATCGCATCAATCAGGAATCGTGTTGAAATTTCGCCCACCCGGCCCGGCCGTCAGTGCGTTCTCGCGATGGCAACCGCAGCAACGTTGCTCGCCATCCGCGGCGTCCATGCGGCGGAGGTCGATGTAGCCAACGGCACAACCGATCTCTCCACGGTGATTGCTACCAGTGCGGATGACGTCACCTTTACAAATCTGACCTATGCGCCCAACACGATCGGCATCAGCGCCAATCTCACCTACGGCACGCTGAACAGCCTGGACGCAACCCAGACCCTCACGCTGAATAACCCCACAGCCGCGACCACGTTCGCCATTACGCTGGCGGGTGGCACTGGGAATGCCGTCGCCGTGGCGGCAGGCGGTGCGTCGACCGATTTGATCTACGTCCCCACCGGCGGCGGTCTCACGGTCACCGGCACGGGCACTGGCCTGGGCACGCTCAGCGGAATTACCTTCAACACCAGCGGCACGCTCGACATCAACGGCACGGCCAACCTCGGCCCCGCGCTGACCTGGGGCGCTAACACGATCACCAAGACCGGCACCGGCAATCTACTATTGAACGCCGCCAGCGTCGGCACGGGCGGACTGACCGTTGCTAATGGCACTCTTACCGTTCAGGGCACCAACAACAACGTGTTGGGCTCGACCGGTAGCGTTGTGACGCTCGGTTCCGGCAGCAACAATGCAACGCTGGCGTTCAGTTCCACACCGAGCGGCGTTGCACAGAGCATTCTTGTCGCGGCGGGCTCAGGCACGCGGACGATTTCGGCCAGCAACAGCGTCGCCAGCGGCAATGGCGTCGTTTTCACCAACGGGATGACACTCAACCACGATCTGATCGTTTCTGAAACGGGGACCAGCGCCGGCAACATTCAGCTTCGTGGCCTGATCGCTGAAAGCGGCGGCAGCTATGGCGTGACGGTGAACAACACCAATCAGACCACTGTCGTTCAATTCCGCGGGGCTAACACCTTCACGGGCGGCGTCACGATCGCCAGCGGAACGGCGCTTTTCAATACCAATGGCACCGTCGGTTCGATCGGTGCACTCACTAGCGGCCCGTTCGGTACGGGCAATATCACGCTCGGAAACGGCGCCAACGCCGCAACACTGGCGAGCGACAGTTTCCAAGGCGTCAGCAACAACCTGATCGTCGGGGCCGGCGGCATTCGCACGATCAGCGACGTGGGCGCCGGCGCTACCGCCATGGTGATTGGCGGGCCGATTACGCTCAATAACGATCTGAACCTCACGGCGATCTCGACCACGTTGACAACCGGCGCCAATCGCCTGCGTCTGGGCGCGGGCGGCCTCACGGGCAGCGGCAATCTCATTGTGAATAATGCCAACGTGCTTTCGGGCGCGGTCGCCGGCAGTGGTGGAATTCGCCTGGACGGCAGCGCCACGCCGACGGCATGGGCCGGCAGCGTGATCGTTCAGAACGGCCAGTTCAGCCTGCAGTCGAACAATGCCTTGGGGTCGGCCAACGTCGTTGGCGTCTCCTCCACGGGCTGGTTCAACTTCAGCGAGGCCATCCTCAACCCGTATATCGCAGGCTTGGCCAATGCCACAGCGGCCGGCGCGCTCGGCGGCAGCACGGGCGGTGTCGTTCAGGCCACCACCGCCAGCGGCCGATCGCTCACGCTCGCCGGCACGGGCAACTACACCTTTGACGGACTCATCAAGAATAACACCGACGGCATAAACATCGCCGGCCTGAACATAAATCTCACTTCGCCCGCCGGCAGCCAGACGCTTAACGGCGCCAGCACTTACACCGGCGTGACCGCCCTCACTGGTGGAAAATTGATCGCCAACACACTGACCAACGGCGGGACAGCCAGCAGCATCGGCGCAGCGGCCAACGGCGCAGGCAACCTAGTTTTTCAAGGCGGAACGTTGCAATACACCGGCGCGGCCGCCAGCACTGACCACTTGTTCACCATCGCCGCCCCGGGCGGCACGATTGATTCCAGCGGCCCGGGCGCGGTCGCCTTCACGAACACCGGCACCATCGTCAGTACCGACCCGGCCACCGCCAACTTCACCACGACAACAGGCAGTGCCACCATCAGCATCAGCGGCACCGCCCCTTCGGGCAGCGCCTATCCGCTGGTCGTCGGTATGCCCGTCGCCGGCACCGGCATTCCGGCAGGTGCGACGGTCGCGTCGGTCAACATCGCGAACAACACGTTCACGATCAGCAACGCCGCCACGGCGACCGGTACTGCTTCTCTGTCCTTCACCAGCGTCAATCGCGCGCTCACGCTGACGGGTACGAATAGCGGCGCGAACAGCATTGCCAGCAATCTGATCAACTCCGCCACGGCGACGCTCGGTGTGACCAAGAGCGGTGCAGGCAGTTGGACGCTCAGCGGGACTAACACTTACACCGGTGCCACGACCGTCAAAGCCGGTTCGCTGAAAGTGACATTGACCGCGCAGGGCCCTGTCCTCACCGGTGCCGGCGGGGCCGACGTTCAAGGCGGCAAGCTACTCCTGGACTACACCGGCGGCAGCAGTCCGATCGCGTCGATCAAGAACTTGCTCGACGGCGAATACGCTGCCAACAGCGGCAACTTCACCACCGGCCAGATCCGCTCGACCACCGCCGCCGCCAATGGCAAGACCATCGGCTACGGCGACAACGGCGCCGACACCGTCACGATCATGTACACCTTGGCCGGCGATGCCGACCTGAACGGCACCGTCGATTTCAATGACTTCCTAGTGCTGCAGAACAATTTCGGGACTGCCGGCACGCGGTTCGATCAAGGCAACTTTAATTATGATGGCCAGACCGATTTCAACGACTTCCTCGCGCTGCAGAACAACTTCGGGCAGAGTGTGACGGGCGAGCCGGTGGCGGTTACCCGCGCCCAGGTCGCCGCAATGACGGCCTTTGCCAACAGCGACGCCAGTCTGGTGCCGGAACCGACGACGCTCACCGTTCTCGGCCTGGGTAGCCTGCTAATGGGTCGTCGTCGCCGAGCCTGATTCTTGAACGAATCGCTGATTTGCCAAACCGGCCGTCCGGGCGCGTTGCCCGGACGGCCGGTTTTCGTGACGCAAGAGCCGTCGTGCGCGGCAGCGACTGCGCAAGTGACCACGACGCCTCTGGATGCGAACAGGTTAGTGGGCCAGAGTCGGGCTAGGCGTGACAAGAATGACGACGGTCGTCCGCGGCTTGACGGAAACGCTTCCCGCGACTTTTCGGCCCGATGGAAATTCCGTTGCCGTCGTCGCGTCGGGCGGCATGGCCACCTCAAACGACTGATCCCGCGTCATGTTCATGGCAATCAGATACGGGCCGTAATGTAGGGTGTAGAACTGGCCTTTGCCGTTATAGGGATTTTCTTTTCCGGGCTGAGCAGATACATCAGGCGGACTCTTGGCGATCGGTTGAACAACGCCCGCGTAGGCCGAGTGCAGGTCTGCATCGGGATATTTGATTCCACCATTTCCAAACGCCATGTTCGTCCAGTCCGGCCAGGTGAAACGCATTCCACTGTCGTCAAACTTTGTATCTTCACGCACGGTGGCGATACGGTCATAGGTGGGTGTAACGTGATGCACACGTGCGAGGTTGTTGATCCCGAAGCGTGCCCGCCAGTAGAGCGACACGTAAAGCGTCTCATCGCCATTTTTCAAACCAAGCACGCCGTCTTCTTCGTCGGAAAACACGTAGTTCTGTTGGCCCTTACTCATTGGCAGAAGGTGTGAACCCTTGGGCTGGGACTGAATCAATTCGTATTCATCAGGCGTCGCGAGACGGCCGATCGTGGTACGCAACGGCTGAGCCCGGTCGTTCATCGCCTCCACTTCCGAGGCGAAAAGCTGGTTGTCGGCAATCATCTGTTGCGCGTAACCAATGAGCTTTGGGTCCAGCGTCATGGCCGCGACCTGCAAGGCACTCGCATCCCGCGTAGCACGTTGGGCGTAGGCGATCTCTCCCGGGTAGTGCGCGTCGCGCCATCCAACAATCTGCTCCAGCCGCATCGCTTCGTGACCCTCACCATCGAGTGCCGGATAGCGGAATTGACAGCGGGCTTCGGCAATCTTGATCAGTTGCTGGCGGATTTTTTCATCGCCGGGCTCGCCAAGCGAAGGTCGGGTCACATCGTAAATCTCGCTCACTAGATCAATGACCTCGCCATAGGTTCCGACATATCCCAACTCGCGCGTCAGCCCTTTCTCAGTCAACTGAAGGTAGTTGGCGCCAACATTCCACAGATGCCCGCCGGAATCGCTGTCCGTCCAAGGTTGTAGGCCGACGGATTCGTAGAGATAGCGCTTAGCATCTGCTTCAGACAATGCCTTTGCAGGATCGAGCGCTGCGATGCCCCGATTCGGCAGGTAGATCCCGTTCGTATCATTCAGCATCGTCTGATTGGTGTAGAGACGGCGGTTTTTGCGGTGCCAGTCGCGGGTCGCGAGCAA
>JAQGHK010000464.1 GCA_028288875.1 Phycisphaerales bacterium
GTGCCGACGGCGGCCACGATCATCACCGCCGCATTAAGACGTCGCCCCATCACACCCTTATCTTAGGTCAGGTGCCGCCGGTAAAACATGATGGAGTCGTCCGGTGATCCAAATCGTTGAACAACCCGTTGCCTTCCCACGAGACGCTCCCGATTCTCGCTTGCGCGATCGCCTTCGAAAGTAATGCTTCGGGGAGCGTCTCTACAAAGGCGATGGCGCAAGCGAGGATCGGGAGCCATTCCGCATCATCATCACCATCACTGGCAAAGCTCCCACAAACGCCGCTCCCCACCGCCCAAAGTTGACGCCAACCCCGTTACGGCATACTTTTGCCCCTCACACTTTTGGAGCATCACCATGCGCGCCAGCGATATCCGTAAAGGCCAAGCCATTAAGATGGACGGCAAAATTTTCGTCGTCACCAACGCCGACCACAACACCCCCGGCAACCTGCGCGCCAAGGTGCAGTTCAAGATGCGCGACGTGCTCAAGGGCACGATCCAGGACAAGCGTGTGGGCGCGACCGACGACATTGAGACGATCAATCTCGACCGCCGCGAAGTCGAATACATCTACACCGACGGCGAAGGCCTCTGGCTGATGGACCTGGAAACCTACGAACAGAACCCCATCGCGGCCGACGTGTTCGGCGCCGACGCCAAGTATCTCAAGCCCAACACCCAGATCTCGGCCATGTTCCACGAAGGCAAGCTCATGAGCTACGAGCTGCCCAAGACAGTGGACCTGACGGTCACGGAAACCGCCCCCGCCGTCAAAGGCGCGACGGCCACCAACCAGATGAAAGACGCCGTCATGGAAACCGGCCTGAACACGAAGGTCCCGCCGTTCATCGAAATCGGCGAAGTCCTCCGCATCAGCACCGACGGCGGCGGCTACCTGTCGCGCGCTAAAGAAGGCTAATCCGCCACAAGCGATCGGCCGGCATGGCCCGGCCGCGGATCAATACAAAACGCGGGCCAGATTCATCTGGCCTGCGTTTTTGTATTGAAGCCCGCGCGGTTGATATCCTGTGTCCGAAGCTGGCAACCCACATATAGGGATCACGTCGAGCCAGCATGAAGTTGAATTTGGCATGCATGGGGCAACCGTATGGCTAAAAAGACGATTGATTTCCTGGCTGATCTTCCCAAGGTTCAGAAGTTCATCGACAAGCGCGTCCGCGATCAAGTGAATGCCGGCGGCGACGTCGCCGGCATCGTGATCGGCATGAAATTGTGTCAGGCGGGCTTCCTGGTCCTTCGCCTCAACACGGATGAGCAGCACGAGCGTGATGAGCAATGGATGGAGGAACTTGATGCTGGCCCGTCCCTGAAACTGCCTGCGTGGAGCAAGGCGTACATGGAAAGCGCCGACCACGGCATTGAGTTCATCATGCTCAATGGATCGAAGAAGAAAGTGGCGCCCGGTGCTGGCGATAACGCCGTGGTCAGCGTCATTGGCAAAACGATGCTCGCCATTCTCGGTGACGCCAAGGCCCGAGGCGTCTTCAAGTCCCTCCCGATCACCAAAGATTGCCAAGTGGAGTTCCGCGAGTTCGACTGGATGTGGGAATGGCCGGAGAACGAGGAAGATCTGGGGGAAACTAATCTCTTTCGCAAGCTTCGATCGACCCTCATCACCGCAAGTCAATCCGACAAGTAACGGGCCGCGACGGCTTAAGGCAAAGGGGAGGAAGAAATCGATGCGTATTCTTCGCCCCAACCTGAATGAACTCTGGCTGTCCGTCGGCGTTGTTCTGTTGGGCGCCCTGACGTTCGGCGCGGCACCAAGGCCGCACGCAGCGGACCTTTTTGGTATGGGCATTCTCGTTGCGGTCGGGTGGCTGCTTTGGTTCAACGCGATCCGCGATCTCCGGCGAATGATTCCGGGTGTGAAAGTTCTCGCCATCCTTTGGCCCATTGGGCTTGTTGCCGCGAGCGGATGGGTGATCAACGGGTACGTGTACTGACGCCGAGCGAACGTAAGTCGCTGAGCGTTAACGTTTGGCCCCCACCTTGGGCGGTGGTCGATACCGCACTCACCACGCTTCGGCGTACCGAAGCTCACCACCGCCGTCACCGTTCCTGATAGACCGGTGCGATCCGCATGGCGTTTCGGTTGCGCCAGTATTCCTGCTCTCGCCGCGTCGCCGCTTTATCGGCGGCAACAAGCGCGACGACGATCACGCTGGAATACAGGTGATGGCGGTAAGGCTCGACGAGCTTCAATGCGGACTGGCAGGCCGGGTCGTCGCGGTTGACTTGATCGAGCATCGTATCCACCGCCGCGCCAATCATCTCAAGCACTTCGCGTGAAGCATCGCACCGGAGGTAATGGCAGATGGCTGCGTGCTGGAGTCGGCGGAAGTCATAGGCGACATCGAGCCGCGTAATCGTGCCGATGTGGCGCTTGACGTGTGAGGAGGCGAGGGCATCGTCGACCATCCCTCGAATTGCGATCAGCGCATCCCTGGCCGCCTGCTGCTTTGCATGATCCATGGTCGCTCCTTCGCGGCGACTCTACGGACCAAGCCAATGGGTGGCAAGAAAATTGTTCGCAATATGTTAGGTATCCACAATTCATCCACGGATTGTGGATAAGTATCGGAGCCCGAACAATCCCACCCACCAATGACGAGTCGCGCTGCGTTGCGCCATCAATCCAGACCAAGTGCATGGTTGTTAATCGAAACCGCGCCGGCATCGGTCCGGCCCCCACCAAGCTTTGGCATACCAGAGCTTGCAACCCGACGTCTTCGTTTTGCAGTCAGGTAACCATGTCACGGCCTCATAAACGCACCATCAGCCTACTTTTCATATTTATTACAATAATGGTGAAAACGGGCGCGGGTTAATCCTTGGTTCATATCAGTCGGTCAGGTACTCTCGGCATCAGTCGATCATCTCAAAAAGCTGAAAAGGCGAGGGGGGAGCCTCCACCTTTCACGACGAAGCGAGCCGGGCGCCGCGCCGGTGATTTGAAAGTTGTTGAAAGGGAAATCATGCGTTCATTGTCTAAGCAGGCTTCGGCCGTTCTGCTCTCGGCCATCGCTGGCCTCGCGCTCGTACCCGCTGCCTCGGCGGGCGTTGCCGTCCCCGCATTCAGCAGTCGGCCCGGTGCGGCGTACACGCTTTACCTCGACTTCGGCGGCTTTAATTTCACCGGCAACTGGGGCACGAGCGGCGCCACCGATCCCGCCCCCGGCAGTGGGACGCCGGGCCTGTCGCTTGCCTACAACAGCGATGGCGACGCCAGCACGTTCAATGCTGCAGAACTCGCCGCGATTAAGAACGTCTGGGCGAACGTCTCGGGTAAGTACATCGGGTTCAACGTCAACGTGACGACCGTCGATCCGGCCGCAGGCCAGACCGACCCGCAGCGTCAGAACACTTACGACAACACCCCGCAGATGATGCACACCGTCATCGGCGGTGATATGGCGTGGGCGGGCGGCAATGCCGGCCTTTCCTTCACTACCGTCGCAGCCAACTCGTACGGCAACCCCTCGACGTTCAACGGCGGGCACACCAACTTCATCGGGGCGAATCAGGATCCGACCGATCTGGGCTTCGTTGCCGGCGGTGCTACTCACGAGAACGGTCACGGTATTGGTTTGGGTCACCAGAGCGACTACACGAACCCGGCATCGCCCATCGGCTACGACCCGGGCGATCCGGCGAACCCGATCACGGGTGCGAGCCAGGTCTCCCCCATCATGGGTGACCAGAATGGCCAGACCCGCAACCTCTTCCGCATCGGAACGACCGACAACGCCAACATCCAGAACGACGTTAAGGCTATCGCGGCCCAAGCCAACATGA
>JAQGHK010000466.1 GCA_028288875.1 Phycisphaerales bacterium
TTTCTTCCGGCCGCATTGGTCACCCTTCGGTTATCATGGCGGCCGGCGTTGTTTTACCGCCGGCGGCGCAGCAGCAGTCCTGCCGTCACGGCGACTGATGCGAGGCTGGCGGGCTCCGGCGCGACGATCAGCGGCGCGGCGATGGTGGTGACGCTGAGCGGGGCCATCGAAAAGGTGAGGGTGTTGCCGGAGATCGGCACGTTGCCGAGCGAATCAATTTGAACCACGCCGCCGATGACCGCCGAGTTGCTGTTGAATTGGTAGGCCACCCCGCTCAGGTAAAAGCCGAGGTTCTGCAGGGAGATGGAAATCGTCTGGGCGCTGTTGCTCTTATTGATGAGCACCATCGTGAGCCGGTGGATGGCCGAATCCATCGACGCGTGAATGCTGGCCGTGCCGTCGTCGCTGATGGTGCTGCCGAGGCTGATGTCGCCGAAGTGGCTGCCGCCGCCGTCGAAATTGAGGTACATCCGCTGGGCGGCGTTGACGTAGCTGCTGCCGTTGCCGAGGTCCCACCAGTTGGCGCTGTAGACGCCTTGCTCGGCGAAGATGCCGAGCGTGTCGGCCTGGGCGATGCCGCCGCTGATGTGGTTGCCGCCGCCGAAGTTGTATTCACTGACACTCATCGCCGTGTCGGCGTAGTTGGCATTGATCAGCCCCTGCGTGCGCGGTAGCAGGCGGATGGCCTTATCGCCGTTCGGCAGTGTGCTGGGGATCCAACTGTTTTCGACGTACGTCGGGTCCCACAGCGAGCGCGGCCCCTGGATGCGGGCATCGGCCGTGGAGGAATCACTTTCGGGGCCGGTGATGCGGATGCCGGTGCTGCCGCGCGTTTCGGGGTAGTAGTGAAAATCGAGCGAATCGATCAGCCGCTTGCCGGCGGTGTCCGACGCGGCCTTCATGCCGGCGAGGTAAGTCGCCTGGAAATTGCGGCCGTTGGCGTCGGGCGCGTTCTGCAGGCTGCGGAAGCCGGTCCATCCGTAATTGCCCGCGCCCAGCACTTTGGCGTCGGGCGAGACGGATTTGATCATCGTGGCGTAATCGATATTTTTCTGAATTACCTCGGCATAAGTCGGAGCATTCGGATGGACCTCGGCGTGGGTGGCGTTCCATAGATCCGGCTCGTTATCCAGCGTGTACATCACCTGCTGCGTGGCCGACTTGTTGGCATTGACCCAATTGACGAATTCGTCCTGATACACGCGCCCGTCCGACAGATTCGGCGAGAGGCTGAACGCACTGCCTTTGACCGCTTGCTCCACATTGAAACGCGTGGAAAGGTAATTGCTGCCGCTATTGCGGACGTCGCCATTGGCGAACTTGTCGGCCGACACGTAGCCGTTGATCGGGACCGTCAGGATGGTGGTGTGCCCATTGTTCGCGTTGGCCTGCAGCGTCGGCAGGACTGCCGCACCGGGCGTGTTGGAGGCCGAGAGGTAGCCGTCATTCTGATAGTTGTAATCGTTGCCGGCGTTGCTGGCGTTGGTTTCCCAGTTGTACGCCGTCCAGCGATTCCCGCCGAGGCGATCGCTGGTGCTGGGAATATTGGACTGGTTCGTGCCGTAAATCAGCGGCGAGATGAGCTTCAGGCCTGCGGCGCCGTTGATCGTCGCCGTAACATCGGCCAGCCCCGCCGACGGCGCGACGGCGACCGCCATCAGAATCCAGTGCATTGGCTTTACGCATGTTTTCCGCATCGAGGAAAACGATAACCGGCCATAAGGAGCTGGTCATTCAAAAAAAGGGCCGATTACCCTCTCTTTTTCCACGCGATCGTGCCCGGAGCCTGGTGTGCGGGCCGTTCTTACTGACTGAGAAGACGATTGATCGATTTCCCAATGTCCTGCCGCAGCGTCGGCGAGTAACCGACGTGCAGTTCGCGGACCATTCCGGCCTTATCGATGATGATCAGCGTGGGGAACCCGTGGACGCCGTACTTCGCCGGAACGTCCGGCCCGCGCAGCGTGGGATAGGCCAAGTGCATTTTGTCGGCGACGAACTGGGCGTCTTCGTCCTTCGCGTCCGTGTTCATCCCCAGGATGGCCACCGGCTTGCCTGCGAAATCGGAGACGATCTGATTGATCTGCGGCATCGCATGAATGCACCACCCGCAGCCGCGATACCAGCAATCGATTACGACCACTTTGCCATGGTAGTCGGCCGGCGTATGCGTCTTGCCGGCCAAGTCTTTCACAGACCAGTCCGGAGACGGATGATCGACGATTTTCGCGTTCGAGGCGGCCTGCTCTTTCACTTCGTCGATATACGCGTCATGACTTTTCAGGCTGGCTTGAATCTTCTCACGGAAGGTCGGGGTGGTGAGCTCGGCGAGCGTCGTTTCCAGGTCCTTTTTGGCAATGTCGAACTGCGTGGCATCTTTCTCGGCGGCCGTCATCGAATCGCTGTAGCGCTTGGTCGCGGCGAAATAGAGATCGGTGTCGGCGGCCAAGCTTTGGATGAACGCGTCCTCGACCGGACGGACGGATTTGAGCTCCGTCGTGCTGGTGCCTTTGGTCTGAAAACCGAATGTTTGTTCCTGCGTCCCCTCAGCGTGGGTCAGAAGGCCCTGCTGCCGATCGATGGTGAGAACGGCGTGCA
Source organism: Phycisphaerales bacterium (assembly GCA_028288875.1). Classification (GTDB taxonomy): domain Bacteria; phylum Planctomycetota; class Phycisphaerae; order Tepidisphaerales; family Tepidisphaeraceae; genus RYN-431. The sequence goes on from JAQGHK010000466.1 coordinate 2,599, forward strand.
TTTTCGCCCCGTAGATGTCGACCGTCGGCCCGCTTTCATCGGACGTCATTTTGAAAACATTGTCGGCCGAGCCGTCTGCCGCGGCGTGGTAATTCACTTGCCCGCCCATTCCGCCTTCGGACTGCCACGTTTCCGCCGGGCCATCCGGTAGCGGCGGGAAGACTCCGGAAGCACGGGGGCCATATTCGTTGGCGATGTTGCTCGTACGGCCGGTCGGTGTGATGTCGAAAGCATTGACCTCGACCGAGGCTGGCTGCTCTCTCTTTTCATCCTTGGGCACGTACTTCGTTTCACTGCGGATCAGCACGCGGGCACTGCCGTCGGGGTTCATTCGAAGCACCCACGCGGTGGCCTTACTACTGCCGGTCGTGTTCAGTGTGCCCTTGCTCTCCATCGAGCCTTCGTAATTCAACTCCGTGCCCGGCTTGAGCATGTACCGCGGCGGGTCGGCCGCGGAGGCGTGATCGACCAGGAGGCCGACCGAGTAGATAACCAGCGCGACGCGGGCCAAGACAGTATGAGCGCGAACCATGGCAGGACCTCCCGTTTGCTGGACTATCGCCGGCGAGAAGAACGCTCGCACAAGAAAAGTCTCAAAAGGTCTCAATCGGCGCCGACGGTGACAAACATCACGGGAACAAAAGGTCATCGCGCCGGCGCTTTCAGCGCGGGCCCTTCATGAATCGACGCAGCAATTCGGCGCGGGTGCCTACGCGGAAGTGGCGG
>JAQGHK010000550.1 GCA_028288875.1 Phycisphaerales bacterium
TCGACGCTGCCCGGTCCCCAGCCTCAGCGCAAAACAAAAAGCCGCCCGCGCGGCGGAGTGCGCGGGCGGCCGGAGGGAGACACTGAATTTCGGTCCATCAATCGATACGGCGGCGACGCAGCAAGACCACAACACCGGAGCCTATCGCCGCCAGACTCGTCGGCTCTGGGACACCGATCGATTGCGCCAACGCCGTGAACGCCGCCACCTGTTGGGCCGTAAACGTTACCGGCACGCCGGTAATGCTTTGGCCGAAGTTGTTTTGGAGCGCGAGGAAATCGTTGAAATCGGTGACGCCGTCGTAGTTGAAGTTGGCTTGATCGAAGCGTGTGGCCGTTTCGCCGAAGTGGTTCTGTAGCACCAGAAAGTCGTTGAAATCGACTTGGCCATTCAGGTCGGCGTCGCCGGGGAGAGTGACCATGATCGTGACGCCGCCGGCGCCGTCATCGCCGTAGCCGAGCGTGAGCCCTGCAGCCAATGCGGTAGAACGAATCTGCCCGGCGGCGAAGTGGCCGGCGTAGCCGCTGGTGAGGATCGATTTCACTTGCGCGACGGGCGTGGCCGCGGCGGTGTAATCCAGCACCAGCCGGCCGCCTTGCAGATCGACGCCGCCGGTGTCGTTCAGCAAATTGTTGTAGGCCGATGGCGTGGTGCGCAGCGTGCCGGCGCCTTGCTTGGTGAGCGTGTGGCCGGCGGTGGTCAGGCCGCCGGTGAGGCTGAGCGTGGTGCCGGGTTGGGTGATGACGTGCGTGTTGCTCGCCAGCGTCACGGGCACGGCGATGGTGTGCGACCCACTGGCCGTCACCACGCTGGCGAAGCCGCCGCTGTTGTGGCTGAGGACATCCAGCGTGATCGAACCGGCCGCGCTCGCCGGCGCGTTGGCCAGCGTGTAGCCCGCGGCGCTGTCGAATGAGAGGACGCCGACGTGTTCATTCGCGCCCAGCGTCACCGTCGCCGCGCCGGCCTGTGCGCCGAACGCCGCGGTCGAATCCTGCAGCACCGGGGCCGCGCCGTTCCACGACAGCAGATCGTTCCAGTTGCCATTCGCCCCGCCGGCGTAGCTGGCCTGTAGCGTGAGCTGGTTCAGGTACATCTCCACAAACGTGTAGCCGGCGAGTGGCGCGCTTTCGGCGGCGGTGACGACGACGTTGTTATCCGCCACCGCCGGGTTCAGGCCGTGCGTGAGTTCGAAGACGTTTGACATGCCGTCGTTGTCGCTATCAAACCCGGCCGGCCGGCTGACCTGCGCCTGGTTCTGAATGTCCGCAAACTCCGCGGCCGGCGGCGTGCCGACCAGCACACTGCCGGTGCTGGTTTTAACATTGCCGACGATCCGCGCATCGGTTGCGTTGCGCGCCCACGGCGTGGTGCCGCCGGACGCAACCGCCTGCGCGTAGGCCGTGTCGGCATCAACGGTGCTGCTGGCAGGGAAGGCGAACGCGCTGGCCCGCTTCATCGCATCCTCCAGCGGCACGTACGCGGCGCTGGTGTTGATCTCAGCGAACATGCCGTAGCCGGTATCGACGCCGTCGCGAACCGTGTTCACGCCATTGGTGCCGGTCAATTGATTCGACGACGTTTGCCCGGCACCGTTGCTGTCGATCTTGTTGCCGGCGGCATAGACGCCGAAGTTCACGCCGTCACCGCTATTGTCGGCCGTGAAAGCGACCGTCGCCGGCGTGAAGCCGCTGCCCAAACCGTTGGTCGAGGTCACCGGGCCGGCAATCACGTAATTGCCGACGAAGTTCATGTTCACGTTTTCGACCGCGCTGCCGTCGCCGCCGGTGTAGCCGGCGCGGTTGTTGTAGTTGTAGACCACGTTATTTCGAAAATCGAGATTCTGCGTGAACCCCGTGTAACTGCCCGGCCGCACGTTGCGGCTGGCGGTGTTGGCGAACAGGTTGCCGATGTACGACACGTTCGACACCGGCCGGCGCGTGCGGATCAGCGAACCGTACTGGTGGCCGCTCTGCAGCCCTTCGGTGACAAAGCTGTTACTGACCGTCACGTTGTTGGCCGAGTTCGTCACCGACAGGTTTTCGTCCTGGCCCCAGCTGGCGGTGCAGTGGTCGATGATGATGTCGGAGATGTTGGCGGTGCCGCCGCTGCTGCCGCTGACGCCGATGCTGTCGGCCCCCGTCGTGCTCACATTCCGCACGGCCAGGTAGCGCATGACGATGTTCGTCGTGCCGGCCGGGGCGACCTTCGTGCCGGTGATCTGCACGAGGTTGCCCGTTAGCGTGATGCCCGGCCCCGGCGCGGTCTGGCCGGCGATGGTGATCTTGCTGGCGTCTTTGATATCGAGGCTGGCGCCGAGTTTGATGGTGCCGCCGACGTCAAACACCACGGTCCGCCCGGCCGCGGGGATCTGCTTGGCCTGCAACCCGTAGCGCAGTGAGCCGACCACGGTCACGTCGTCGACGAGGGTGGTGACGTGATAGACGTCGCCGCCGCGCCCGCCGGTGGAGTTGGCCCCGAAGCCGTCGGCCCCGGGAAACGCCACGACCGCCCAGGCCGGCGTGGCCGTCAGCCCGACCCCGCCGCATACCCCCGCCACGGCCGTCACTAAGGCCATGTTTCGCGCGGCCGGGCCGCGGGTCGTCTTTTTCAAATTCATGTTTTCCCTCAGGCCCGCCGCCAGCGGGGTGTCCACCATGCCAGGCCGAGCATCCAGCCTACAGGTTTCCACTTTACCGCGATCGGCCAAGGGCCAAGCCGGGGAAACATTCCTAAATTCAGGCTGTCTGTTAAGAAATCCCGGCTGCTACTTT
>JAQGHK010000264.1 GCA_028288875.1 Phycisphaerales bacterium
TCTTTCGGTCGCGCACTGCTTACCTCTGCCGAGAATGCCGGTATGAGCATAAGCATTAGGAGTGGCTTATTGTTCTTCTTTTGCTACCTTCCTCTCGGGGAATACGGGAGGGGGAAATGTTAGTAGCCCAACGGGTGAGCGACTGGATATCGGAACAACGTCCGAAGGCTGTATGCGATGATTGTATCGTGATAGCGCTCAATCTTACGATGCAGGCTCACGCTGCTCAGATTACCGCTGCGCTAGGAACCACGTCCGATTTCAAACGCGGAAAGGCCAATGCAGCTTCTGCAGAAATGAGCGGACGGTGATCAGGGCGACTTGAAGTCCACGAGACTCTGGAAGCGCTGGATGGTCGGTTCTAGTCCGCCGAAAACAGAGACGCATTAACTCAAACATTCGACGCCACACGTGCGAAAACTGGAACGGGTGCCTCGAGGTAGAGCGCTTTGCTCGTCTTCGCGCGTTTGGGTGCCTGGCATTGCGGTGCGACCTCGTGCCCGTCCGGCGAGATCAAGTTGCAAACTCACCGCAGTCCAAGGAATCCCAGAATGGCAATGACGATCACAATCGCCCCGACAAGCCAAATTATCCTGTTCATTGTCTGCCTCCTATTGTCTCGCCAACCATAAGCTTCCGCTTAGCGCGGCCTATCTGCACGTTGCACCATTCGTCACAGCCACCTTTTTCTTCGACACTAACTGTTAGAAGACGCTAATGTTCCGCTTGACCGAGCCAGATCGCGGCGCAAAATCAGTATGACATCGGTATTGAGACCAGCAGCGATGTGATGGGCATAAATCGGAGCAATTTTCTGGGCGGTGCGTTGGATAATGCAGACGAGGGGTGGTCGCGCTGGGATATGGCTCGCACGAGACTGAGGCACATCCATATGAGAAACTATCGCGTCGACGAAATGGTAGATGACACCGTGCAAAAGACGCATGCGATCAAGGCAACAACTCCATTTGAAGCTGCGGGAAAAGTACTTGGTCAAAATGTGAAACTCACCAAACGGCAAAAGGGCGATTGGATTAGGGTCGTAGACGAAAAGAAGGCGCTTGTTTTCAGCTACATTGCGAAGTTCTGATCCAAAGCCGCCGAAACACGATGCAGGGATCAGGATCAGGTCGGAACAAGCCAAGACGAACCGCATTCTTCGCTGGAATCTTGTCGGAAGGCCGTCGTCGATGACACGAGAAGCAAATCTCGAACGGACGTTCATATTGATGGGCGTCGACATTGCTGCCCAGCTTTCCGAAGATGGTAGCGCGATCGGTGTCCTCATGCTGAATACGGACGCCGGCGATCTCCGCTTCGCGATGGGGATCGACGGCGCCGAGGCGATGATCAATGCGATGAATGCATTTCTTCTAACAGCCGCTGCCAACGCCGGAAGACACTAGGAACGAAAGAGAATGCCGAACGGTGTTGCGGGCCGTGGTCCCAGCTATGTTGCTGCAGTCATCTCGCAAAGCTGCCGTCGTCGACCAAGTCCACGTCCTGAAGTCCAGGAGTAGTCGTCGCGATTGCCTTGGATCAGCCGTCACGGCGGCCAGCAAGGCCCTCGGGGGGGCGGCGCCGGATGCAAGCGCGTGTTGACGGATTGCGTCAACAAGGTCGGCTCGACCGTGCGCGTCGCCCGCGGCGCAGGTGGTCTCGCACACGCTTCGTTCCATTTAGCTCTGGATGACGCGTATCAGGATGGTGTTGGCACTCCTTAAGATGATCGCTGTTGGTGCCGAGTTATGCGCACTGATTGCCTATATGCATCCTGGCAAAAGAACTCGCTGTGGCACTGGAGAATTCGACGATGACGGAACAGATTCCAGATCATGCATCAGTGACCCGGCGATCCGTGCGCATCATTTTCGCGGCGCTTATGCTGGTCATGCTCCTCGCTTCCCTGGACCAGACCATCGTCTCGACCGCGCTGCCCACCATCGTCGGTGAATTCGGCGGCATCGAGCACCTCTCATGGATCGTAACCGCCTATATGCTGGCAACGACCGTCGTCACGCCTCTGTATGGCAAGCTGGGAGACCTGTTCGGACGCAAGATCGTGCTGCAGGTGGCAATCGTCCTTTTCCTCGCAGGCTCCGTGCTTTGCGGCTTGAGCAGGTCGATGGGGGAACTCATCGCGTTTCGCGCTTTGCAGGGACTAGGCGGCGGGGGGCTCATGGTCACAACGATGGCGGTTGTCGGAGACATCATGTCACCGCGCGAGCGAGGACGTTACCAAGGGATCTTCGGCGGAGTTTATGGGCTGTCGACGGTGCTTGGTCCCTTGATCGGCGGATTCTTTGTCGAACATCTGAGCTGGCGTTGGATATTCTACGTCAACCTACCGCTCGGCCTGATCGCGCTTGCGGCCATCGGAGTCGCCTTCACGGCTCCGGCTGAGCGCCGTCGGCCGAAGATAGACTTCATAGGGGCCTTGCTTCTCGCGATCTGCCTGACGGGCCTGATCATGACAACAAGTCTCGGGGGGCACAGCTTTCCATGGGGGGCGCCCGAAATCCTCATTATGGTCGCGGTGACCGCGGCGTCACTCGTCGGCTTCATAGCCACAGAGCGCCGGGCAGACGAGCCAATTCTGCCGCTCCGGCTGTTCACCAACCACACATTTCTCATCTCCTGCTCCGTGGGTTTTATCGTCGGGCTTTCGATGTTCGGCTCGATCACCTTCATGCCCGTCTACCTCCAGGTCGTGAAGGGCGTTAGTCCCTCTGCTGCCGGGCTATTGCTGACTCCGATGATGGGAGGTGTGCTTGTCACTTCCATCATAAGCGGCCAGATCATCAGCCGGATCGGCCGCTCGCGCTTTTTCCCGATCGCCGGCACAGCGGTGAT
>JAQGHK010000600.1 GCA_028288875.1 Phycisphaerales bacterium
GCCTTCCAACGGCGATGGGTTTCGTAAACCGCCGCAAGCTGCGTCGCGACGCCGAGGCGGCCTTGGATCGCCTGGACGTGAAGCTCGACGTCCGCCGGCCGCTGCAATCGTATTCCATCGCCCTGCAGCAGATGGTCGCCATTGCCCGCTCGCTTTCGACGTCGGCCAAGGTGCTGATTCTGGACGAGCCGACGAGCAGCCTGGATCGCGCCGAAGTCGCCCGGCTGTTTGAGGCGATGAACCTGCTCAAAAGCCAAGGCCTGGCGATCGTGTTCGTCACGCACTTTCTGGATCAGGTGTACGCCGTCAGCGATCGCATCACGGTGCTGCGCAACGGCAAGCTGGTGGCCGAAACGCCCGCCAAGGACTTGCCGCGGATGCAGCTCGTCGGCCAGATGGTCGGCCGCAGCGCGGAAGAACTGGAAGCCGAGCAGCACACGCACGTCGCCCCGCCGGTGCGCGAGCGCGTGCCGTTCCTGGAAGCCAAAGGCCTCGGCCGTAAGCACGCGGTGGAAGCGATGGACCTGTCCATCGGCCGCGGCGAAGTCGTCGGCCTCGCCGGCCTGCTTGGCTCGGGCCGGACCGAAACCGCTCAACTGCTCTTCGGCGTCGATCGCCATGACACCGGCACGATCACCGTCGATGGCAAGGAAGAGCGCATCCACCACCCTCGCCAGGCCACCGCGCTCGGCTTCGGCTTCTGCCCGGAAGACCGCAAAGTCAGCGGCATTCTTCCGGACCTGTCGGTGCGGGAGAACATCGCCATCGCCTTGCAGGCCCGCCGCGGCTGGCTGCGGAAGCTCTCCTGGAGCACGCAGAACGCACTGGCCGAGCAGTACATTCGGGCCCTGTCGATCAAAACGCCCGACGCCGACAAGCCGATCCGCCTGCTCTCCGGCGGCAATCAGCAGAAGTGCATCCTGGCCCGCTGGCTGGCGTCGTCGCCCAAGCTGCTGATTCTGGACGAGCCGACGCGCGGCATCGACATCGGCGCCAAGGCTGAAATTGCGGCGCTCGTCGACCGGTTGCGCGACGAAGGCATGTCGCTGCTGGTGATCAGTTCTGAAATCGAAGAACTCGTCCGTATGTGCGGCCGGGTAGCGGTGCTTCGCGATCGTCATAAGATCGCCGAAGTCGAAGGGGCCGACCTGAGCGAGCGCGGCATTTTGCAGAGGATCGCAGGATGAGTGCGAGTTCGGGAACCCTGACCAAAGCCGCCGTCCTTTCCGACGGCCCGCCCCCGCCGCTGCTGAATCGCAGTTCGCGCCTCCGCGGCCTCGCGCCGCTTACCTGGCCGCTGCTGGCGCTCGTCGCCCTGCTGCTGTTCAACTTTTTGTTCACGAAGGGCTTCTACGATCTCAAAGTCGTGGACGGCCGGCTGTACGGCTCTTTGATCGACGTGCTGAACCGCGGCGCCCCGACGCTGCTGCTGTCGCTCGGCATGACGCTCGTGATCGCGACCGGCGGCATCGATCTTTCCGTCGGCGCCGTGATGGCCCTGACCGGTGCGGTGGCGGCCTGCCTGCTGTCGCCACCGGAAGACTCCCTGTTGAGCGGCGTCCATGTGAACGGCTCGCTCTCACTGGTGCTTCTGGCCGGTCTGGCGGTCGCGCTGATCGCGGGCGTCTGGAACGGGTTGCTGGTGGCGGTGTTCCGCCTTCAGCCGATCGTGGCGACGCTGATCCTGATGGTCGCCGGCCGCGGCATCGCCCAGCTGGTCACCAACGGCCAAATCCCGACGTTCGATCACAAAGGCTTCACCTGGCTCGGCAGCGGGTTCCTGTTCATGTTCCCGGTGCCGACAATCATTGCGGTCGCGGCAGCGCTCATCATGCTGCTGTTCGTCCGCGGCACGGCCTTGGGCTTGTTCATTGAGGCCGTCGGTAACAACCGCGTGGCCAGCCGTATTGCGGGTGTGAACGCGGTCGGCGTTCGCATGGTCTGCTACGCGATCAGCGGCCTGCTCGCCGGCGTGGCCGGGCTGCTGCTGACGGCCGACATCAAGGCGGCCGACGTGAACAATGTCGGCCTGTATCTGGAGCTCGACGCCATCCTCGCCGCGGCCATTGGCGGCACCAGCCTGGCCGGCGGTCGGTTCTCGCTCATCGGCTCGGTCCTGGGCGCCCTGGTCATTCAATTGCTGACGACCACCATCCTCGCCCGCGGCGTCGCTCCCGAGGCCACGCTCGTCTGCAAGTCGGCCATCATCATTCTGCTCTGCCTGCTGCAGAGCCCGGACTTCCGTGACATGTTCCGCCGCATCTTCGCCGGTCGGAGGGCCGCATGAGTATCACCGCCGCCCCCGCCCCGGCTTACAAGGCCTGGCTGCCTTCCCGTCAAACGCTCCCGCTGCTCGTCACGCTGCTGGTGTGCGGCCTGATGTACGGCGCGGCCAGCTACCACTACGACAACTTCTTCACGCCGCAGGTGGCGATCAATCTGGTCGGCGACAACGCGTTCCTCGGCATCGCCGCGATCGGGATGACGTTTGTCATCCTGTCGGGCGGGATCGATCTGTCCGTCGGCTCCGCGATCGGCTGCACGGCCGTGTTCATTGCGGCAATGGTGGAGAACCATGGCTGGCATCCCGCTGTGGCGATTGCCGTCGTGCTGGTGGCCGGCACGGTCATCGGCACGCTGCATGGGCTGCTGATTCACACGTTTAAGCTGCAGCCGTTTCTGGTCACACTCGGCGGCCTGTTCTTCTATCGCGGGGCCGGGCTGCTGGTCAGCCGTGAATCGATCTCGCTGACGCACCCGACTTACGAATGGCTAAGCGGCTACACCTTTAATCTGCCGGGCGGCAACTCTCTGACGATCGCCCCGATCATCTTCATCGCGCTGGTGGTCTTCGCGATCTGGCTCGCCGCCTGCCGCCCTGCCGGCCGCGCGGTGTACGCGATTGGTGGCAGCGAACAGTCGGCGCTCCTGATGGGCTTGCCGGTCGGCCGGGTGAAGGTCGGCGTGTACGGGTTCAGCGGGTTCTGTGCCGCACTCGCCGGCGTGACGTCGACGATCATGATGTCCTCGGGCAACGCCATCACCGGCGCCGGCCTTGAGCTGGACGCCATCGCGGCCGTCGTCATCGGCGGCACGCTGCTATCGGGCGGCGTCGGCGGGCCGTTCGGCACGCTGCTGGGCGTGCTGATCTTCGGCATCATTCAAACAGCGATCACTTTCCAAGGCGATCTCAGCAGCTGGTGGGCGCGCATCGTCCTCGGGCTGCTGC
>JAQGHK010000690.1 GCA_028288875.1 Phycisphaerales bacterium
CTCTGGCCCCCTCTCCCGGTAATCGCCGGCGTACCAGGAGAGGGGACCAAAGGCCCTCCTCGGTTATCATCGGCACCCATGCCGATTGCCGAGTGTCAGCGACTTGAAGAAGACAACACCCGGGCGAAAAACTGGAAGCGTTGGGGCCCGTACCTGGCCGAGCGGCAGTGGGCCACCGTGCGCGAGGATTACTCGGCCGACGGCGATTGCTGGAACAGCTTCCCCCACGACCACGCCCGCAGCCGCGCATATCGCTGGGGCGAGGACGGCCTGTTTGGCGTCTGCGATCGCGAGTGCCGGCTCTGTTTTTCCCTCGCGCTCTGGAATGGCAAAGATTCAATTCTAAAGGAACGCCTGTTCGGCCTGACCAATCCGCAGGGCAATCACGGCGAAGACGTCAAAGAGCTCTATTACTACTTGGAAAGCTCGCCCACGCATTCGTGGATGAAGGCGCTCTACAAGTACCCGCAGTCGGCCTTCCCGTATGACGAGTTGATCAAGGCGAACGCCGCCGCCCGCGGCAAGCCGGACGAAGTCGAAATCACGGATCTCGACGCCTTCAAAGACAACCGCTATTTCGACGTGCAGATCGAATACGCCAAGGGTGGCCCGAATGATTTGCTGATCCGCCTGACGGTGACCAACCGCGGCCCGGACGCCGCGCCGCTGCACGTGCTGCCGCAACTCTGGTTCAAAAACACCTGGTCATGGGGCGATGCCGAAAACTGCGGCCCGACACCCGCGATTCGCCAGATTGACGGCGAAACCGCCGAGACCGAACACCACACGCTCGGCCGATATGTCTGGCGGGCAGAAGGCGCCAAGGAACTTCTCTTCACCGAGAACGAAACCGACGGCCCGCGGCTATTCAAAACGCCGCCCGTGCCGGGCAGCTTCTACAAAGACGCGTTTCACACGTACCTCGTCGACGGCAAAACCGATGCGGTGAACCCGAAGAAGGCCGGCACCAAGGCGGCCGCGGTGTACGCGTTGCAGGTCGCTGCAGGCGAAACTAAATCCATTCGCCTGCGTCTGTTCGCCGCCGACGAAACGCCGACCGATGTATTCGGCCCATCGTTCGAAGCAACGATGAAACTGCGGCGAGCCGAGTACACCGAGCACCTGAAGTCGGTCATCGACGTGAAGGAGCCCGAGCCTTTTCGCGTCGCCGAGCAGGCCGTCGCCGGGCTCCTCTGGAGCAAGCAGTTTTATCACTACGACGTGCGTGAATGGCTCAGCGGCGACCCGTCGCAACCGCCGCCACCGCCCGCGCGCGAAGCGAATGCTCGCAACCGCGAATGGAAGTGGCATCTGTTCAATCGTGACGTGATCAGCATGCCAGACAAGTGGGAGTACCCGTGGTACGCCACGTGGGACCTCGCGTTCCACATGATCATCATGGCCCGGGTGGACCCGCACTTTGCGAAGGACCAATTGCTGCTATTGCTGCGCGAGTGGTATATGCACCCCAGCGGCCAGATGCCGGCGTACGAATTTGCCTTCAGCGATGTGAATCCGCCCGTGCACGCGTGGGCCTGCTGGCGCGTCTACAAGATGACTGGCGAGAAGGGCAAACGCGATCGCGATTTTCTGGCCCGCACGTTCCAGAAATTGATGCTGAATTTCACGTGGTGGGTGAATCGCAAAGACGCCAAGGGGAAAAACCTGTTCGGCGGCGGCTTCCTGGGTCTGGATAACATCGGCCTGTTCGACCGCAGCCAGCCGCTGCCCACGGGCGGCCGACTGGAACAGGCCGACGGCACGGCGTGGATGGCGTTCTTCTGCGGCACGATGCTGTCGATGGCGCTGGAGCTAGCTAGCGAAGACCCGGTCTATGAAGACGTAGCCAGTAAGTTCTTCGAGCACTTCATCGCCATCGTCGATGCCACTCACCGCGTCGGCGGCACCGGCCTGTGGGACGAGGAAGACGGCTTTTACTACGACCAGATATTCGCCGACGGCAAGGCCACTCGGCTCAAGATCCGGTCGATGGTCGGCATCATTCCGATCTTCGCCGTCGAGATTCTGGAAAGCGACCTGGTGCACAAGCTGCCGGGCTTTAAAAAGCGCCTGGAATGGTTCCTGCAGCATCGCGAAACGATGCAGCAGTATGTCACCCTGCGCGAAATGCAGAATGGCCATCGGAAATTATTGCTGGCCGTCCCTAACGAAAAGCGGCTGAAGCGCATCCTCGATTATGTGCTCTGCACGGACGAATTCCTGTCCGACTATGGCGTGCGCTCTCTGTCGCGCGCGTATCAGAAGTCGTACGTCTATCGAAATGGCGAATCGCAGTGGTCCATTTCCTACGAGCCCGGCCACAGCAGTGGAGAAATGTTCGGCGGCAACAGCAACTGGCGCGGGCCGGTCTGGTTCCCTGTGAATTTCCTGCTGATCGAGGCCTTGGAACGCTATCACCACTTTTATGGCGACGATTTTCAAGTCGAATGCCCTCGGGGTAGCGGCCAGAAGATGAACCTGCAGGGGGTGGCGTGCGAATTGCGACGCCGAATGATCAATCTGTTCCTGCCGGATGCCAATGGCCGTCGGCCATGCCATGGGGACGAAACGCGTTATGCCGACGATCCGGCGTTTTCTAAACTCCTGCTGTTTCACGAGTTTTTCGACGGCGATAATGGCGTCGGGCTGGGCGCCAGCCACCAGACGGGTTGGACGGCGCTCGTCGCGGAAATGATCCGCTGACACCCGGCCGGTGCATTGCGTATGATCGGCGGCAGAGATTTCGGCAGTTGAGTTGTATGCGCATCGCCCGCTTCATTCTCTTGACCATGCTGATCGGTGCCACCGTGCGCGCCGGCACGCTCACGACGACCGAGGGGGAGACGCTCACTGGCGAGATCAAG
>JAQGHK010000713.1 GCA_028288875.1 Phycisphaerales bacterium
GATCGACGGCGGCACCACGGCGTATGGCGACGTGATCGCGTTCCCCGGCGTCGATGGCGCGGGCGCGGCCGTCACCGGCGGGCGGGGCGGGGTGGTCTACCACGTCACGAAACTCGATACCAAGCTCGGCGATAACGGCCCCGGCACGCTGCAATACGGCGCGAACGACAGCAACTTCACCGTCGGCGGCGTCGTCACCCCACGTACCATCGTTTTTGATGTCGGCGGCACCGTCTGGCTAGGCCGACTCATTGGCGACAAGAACGGGTGGGACACCACAAATGTCCTGAACATCGGCAGCAATGTTACCCTCGCCGGCCAGACCGCGCCGGGCGGCATCACCATCATGGGCGGGCAGATCAAGGTCAATGGCAATCGAACGGCGAACCCGACCACGCCGGTCGCGAATACCATCATCCGCAACATCACCATGGCCGCCGGCTACGGCACGCGGCAGACGAACTCGGCCAGCGGCTACCATGACGGCTACGCCTACGACAACATGGACATTAACTCCAGTGGCGTGGTGGTCGATCACTCGACCGCGCTCTACGCCACGGATGAATCGATTTCCTCCAACGAGACGGCGAACAAAGTCACCGTTCAGTACACCACGATCGCCCAGGGCCAGAGCTATCCGCAGGCCGACGCGGAGGCGAGCGGCACGGTTTACAAAAGCCACGCGCTGGCCAGCCTGTGGGCCCCGGGCTCGAATTCCACCAGCACGTTCAGCCACAACCTTTTTGCGCAGATGTCCGGCCGAATCCCTACGATTCAAACCGAATCCGGCAAGCTCACTGGCAACGTTCCTGGCTACACCGACTTCCGCAATAACGTCGTTTACAACTGGTTCGGCACCGCCGGTTACGGGTCCAGCGGTTCGCCGGGCGCGGGGAATTTCATCGGCAATTATTACAAGGTGGGCGTCGGCGGCGACAGTGCTTCCAGCAACGCGAGCACCGCCATCAGCACCGTGGCCGGCGGCACGACGGTGTTCACGAATTCCGCATCGACGACGATCTATCAGGCCGGGAACGTCCGCCAGAATCTCAACGGCACCACGACCGCGCTGGTCAGCTCAAACTTCGGCAACACGGCGTACGTGCAGGCGAATGCTTACGCACAACTCGCCTACAACGGCGTCACCGATGCCGCCGCCAATGCGTACAGCCAAGTAACCAATTACAGCGGCGCGAACTGGCAGAATCGCAGTCTGATCGACGCCCGGCTGGTCGCCCAGGTGCTGGCCGGCACGGGCAAGATCACCGCGCTCGACGATGCCAATAACGGCTACAACAGCGCCGGCCAATACATCACGAGCAGCACCGACAATCCCGATCTGGAATGGAATCGCCTGCTGGCCATGCGGTCGGTCACCAATGGCGGCATCGGCGGGACGGGCACCTACGTGCGGGCTGCCAATTACGACACCGATCAGGACGGAATGCCCGACATCTGGGAAGCCGCGATGGGCTTCAATCCCACTGCGGCCGACAACAACGGCGTGGCGTTGAACGACGGCTACACCAATCTCGAAGCCTATCTGAACGAGGTCGCCGCGTGGCCTGCAAGCACGGCGCTGGTGTTCAACAATGGCAACGCCACCGGCCGATTCGCGGAACTCGGCAACTGGCAGAACGGCGTCTACAAGCCGACGCGTTACGACGTCGCCCAGGTCAACAGCGGCACGGCGACCATCGATGTTGTCGGCCAGCACGCCGGTACGTTGTCGATCGCGACGACCGTCGGCAGCAACGCCACTGCCGCGATCACTGGCGGCTGGATCGACGTGGCCGGCAATGTGCTGGTGGGTGTGGGCGGCACTGGCGCGCTCAATCAATCGGGCGGCCTGCTGCGGGCAGGCAGTGCAGTCATCATCGGCGGAACAACCAACGCCGGCACCTACACCATGTCCGGCGGCGTGCTGGCGACGCCGCTGCTGATCAAAGGCACGGCCGGCGGGGCGTTTAACTTCACCGGCGGCACGCTGCATGCCGACACCATCGGCTTCAGCTTCGTCAATCAAGGCGGCACCATCGCGCCCGGCAGCGAACTGGCGTTGCAGTTGATGGCTTCGGCGTCGATGCCGGACATCAACAACAATGTGGAGGCCATCAGTGCGATCGTCGGCAGCACACACGTCGTCGGCAATCTGACCCTGCAAAGCGGCACGCTGCAGATCGATCTGGCGTCTCTCGGCAGCTTCGACACGCTCGTTGTCGACGGCACCCTGATCTTGGGCGGCGCGCTCGACGTTCGCCTGGTCAACGGCTACCTGCCGCAAGTCGGCGACCGATGGCAGATCGGTTCGGCCGGCTTGGCGACAGGCGCGTTCGCGAGCGTGCCTTTGAACTTCGCGATCGAAACGTCCGGCGGCAACGTCTTTCTCACGGCCGTGCCGGAGCCGAGCGCGTTGGGATTGCTGGCGATCGTCGGCGGCATTGGGGGGCGACGCCGTCGTGATCAACGCCGGTAACGGCGAGCCAGAATCGCGCAGCTGACCAGCCATGTCATGGCGTGCGCGGGTTCGGGAACAGTGTAGGTGAAGATTTTGCCGTTCGACGTTTCATAGAAGACCTGATCGCCGAGGACCGCGAAGGAGCCGGTTGCGCCTTTGCCGTTGAAGTCAAAGAAGCCGCGGGCATTGGTGATGGTTTCATTGATGCCGGCGTTAAATTGTGTCCAATTCAGGCCATCACTGGACGTGTAGATTCCGCCGATGCCATTGCTGCCGTCGGGATTGTGCGCAGCGGTGTTGGATTGGAAGAACATCTGCCCGGACGCCGTAGTGACGATTTGATCGACGCTCTGCCCGCCGAGCATGTTGGCGGGAATGCCCTGGGCGGACTGCACGGTGTGGGCGACGGGGTCCACCAGCCAGAGATGAATGTTGTCATCCACCGGCGAGGCGCCTTGGCCGTGCGTGCCTTCGTAGACGACTTTGCCGTCCTTGGTGATGCCGACGCCGCTGACATTGCCGGCGTTGGTGATGCGGGCCATCGCGCTGTTGGGGTTGGTGTAGTCGTTGTCGACCGGGTGCCATGTCGTGCCGCCGTCGGGCGAGTAAAGGCCGCCGGCGCTTTCCGTACCGATATAAACGCGGCCGGTGGTCGGGTCGACATTGATCCCATACACCGCCCCGGCGTAGCTTTGGCCGTTGGCGACGCTGGGGAAGTAGCCGGGGTCGGTCTGCTTCAGGTAGGTCGTCTCATCGATGATCGAGAAGCTTTTGCCGCCGTCGGTACTTTTGTAAACGTTGGAGAACTGCGCGCCGCCCCAGATGGTGCCGTCGGGCGTGTTGACGAGGTTGTACATCGCGGCGTTGGGCATCAGGGCCGGCACCTGGCCGCCGGGGGCCACGCTGAGCGTCGGCACCTTCCAGGTTTGGCTGGCCTTGTCGTAGCGATAGATCTTGTCGTTAGTGTTGGTCGTCGCCGGCGAGATGCATCCGACGATTGGCTCGCCGGCAGCGTTCACGGTCATCGTGAACACGTTCATCTGTGGGTTTGTTCCACCGACCGGCGGCAGAGCAAAGCCCGTTTGCGGCAACAGCGAGAACGCGCGTGTCGGATCAGTCAGATCGACCCGCCATACCTTGCCCGGCGAGCCGATCGGCGTGCCGCTGCCGTTGAACTGGAAGGACTCGTACATCTCATGCGTGGCCGGCGAGATGGCGAGGCAGGGATAGTTGCCCGAAACATAGCCATGCGATGTGTCGGCCCAGAGCGTCCATTGTCCGGGTAACCCCGCACCGAGGGTGGTATGTGCCCCCAGCAGCGTAAAAGCGATAGCCAATTGTGAGAAAGCGCACCGGTGGCGCACGGAATTGCCGCATCTGCTCATGACCTCTCCCCAGATTTGTACAGATGGCACCCGGCCCTCCGCCGGTCGTCCGCCAGCGATTGCTGGCCAGCCAATCATTCGCAATGTCCACTGCTCGGCCGATGCATGGAAATCCGAAACGCTTTTCCCTAGGATGCTGGCCGTTTTGATTTCTAATTGATTGCGCTGAAAAGGAACCTTTATGCCGCTGATGACCACTAAGCCGATGTTTGATCTCGCCTACTCGGGCGGTTTCGCTGTTGGCGCTTTTAACGTCAACAACATGGAAATCACCCAAGGCATCATCGAAGCCGCCGCGGCCGAGAAGAGCCCGCTGATCCTTCAGATCAGCAAGGGCGCCCGCGAGTACGCCAAGATGAACTACCTGAAGGCGATCATCGATGCGGCCGTGAAGGAATACCCCTGGCTGCCGATCGCCGTCCACCTTGATCACGGCGACACGACCAAGCTCGTCGACACCTGTATCAAGGACGGCTTCACCAGCGTCATGATCGACGGCAGCCATCACGATTTTGAGCACAACATCGCCGTGACGCGCGAAGCCGCCGATCACGCCCACGCGGCCGGTGTGACGGTCGAAGCTGAGCTCGGCATGCTCGGCGGCATCGAAGAAGACGTCGTCGGCCTCGACGCCGAAGAGTACGAAAAGAACATCGAGAAGTTCCTGACCGACCCGGTGCAGGCGAAGGATTTCTGGGAACGCAGCAAGTGCGACAGCCTGGCCGTCGCCATCGGCACCAGCCACGGCGCGTTCAAGTTCAAGCACGAGGCCAAGCTGGCGTTCAACCGCGTCGAAGAAATCATGAAGACCTGCCCCGGCCTGCCGCTGGTCATGCACGGCAGCAGCTCAGTGCCGCAGGAATTCATCGACCTGGTCAATAAGTACGGCGGCAAGATGCCCAACGCCAAGGGCGTGCCCGAAGAGCAGATCAACATGGCCGTTACGAAGTACGGCGTCTGCAAGGTGAACATCGACACCGACCTGCGTCTGGCCATGACCGCCAAGATCCGCGAAGTGTTCGTCACCAAGCCCGCCGAATTCGACCCGCGCAAGTACATGGGCCCGGGCCGCGAAGCGATCGTCGGCATGGTGCGCCGCAAGATGGAATCGAACGTGCTGAACAGCGGCGGCAAGGCCGAAGCGATCATCAAGCACTGGGAAAAGCTCGGTTCGCCGCTGCCTAGCTTCTATAAGAATTAAGTGAAGCCGCGTCGTCCATGTCCGGGTAGAATCCGGACATGGACGACGTGCCCGCCAAAAGAGCTTGGCCGATGCAGACGTTTGACAGCTTTGAACAAGCTGACGCGGCTGATGCGGTACAGTGGTTGTCAATGACGCCAGTACAGCGTCTCCAGGCGCTGGAGCTCATTCGAGCCGCCAATTATGGCTACGCGCGAGCCGATCAGCCTCGACCCCAATTTCAAAGAGTTTATCAGGTTGATGAACTCCGAAGGGGCTGAGTATCTGATGCTCGGCGGCTTTGCCGTGAACTATTACGGCTATCATCGCTTCACCGGCGATATTGATTTCTGGATTGAAACTTCAGTTGAAAACGCCCACCGCGTCCACCGTGTCCTTCAACAATTTGGAATGGCGGACAGCGGCTTGAAGGCGGAGCGGTTTACGGTTCCGAACAAGGTCCATATGTTCGGGCGGGTACCCATTCGAATCGATCTGTTGACGGGTCCAAGCGGAGTGGAGTTTTCGGCCTGCTATGCCCGCCGTCAGGTTGCTGAAGTGGATGGCGTCGAGATCCCGATCATTAGCCTAGCCGATCTGCGTATGAACAAGTCGGCAAGCGGTCGCGACAAAGACCTCATCGATCTAAAACACTTGCCGGAGTCCTGATGAGCATTGACGCCGTTCAACATGATCTGCAGGCCATGCGAACCGACTACGGCATCGACGCGCTCGATGAGAGCCGTGCGTCGCGCGACGCGATCGTTCAGTTCGATGCGTGGTTCGCCGAAGCCGAGGCGGCCCAGCTGGCTGAGCCGAATGCCATGACGATTGCTACAGCCACGCCGGACGGCATTCCGTCGGCTCGGATTGTGCTGCTAAAAGGGTTCGACGAACGCGGGTTCGTCTTTTTCACGAACTACGACAGCCGCAAAGGCCAAGAATTAGCCGCCAACCCGCGGGCGGCGGCCGTGCTGTTCTGGCAGCCTTTGGAACGGCAGGTGCGGATCGAAGGAACGATCGAGCGCGTCGATCGGAAGGAATCGCAGGCCTATTTCGACAGCCGGCCGGTGTCGTCGCGGCTGGGGGCGTGGGCGTCGCAGCAGAGCACGGTGATCGCCTCGCGGGAAGTGGTGGAGCAGCGGGAGCGGGAGTTCAAAACCAAGTTCGGCGAGACGGTGCCGCTGCCCGACTTCTGGGGCGGGTATCGCCTGGTACCGACGATGATCGAGTTCTGGCAAGGCCGGCCGAGTCGGCTGCATGATCGGCTGCGATACACGCGCGACGGCGACGGTTGGAAGATCGATCGATTATCGCCCTAGCAGCAATATCATTGAAGCGGTGGCCAATCCGGGCTATCTAGGCGGGCATGCTTTTTAAAGTTCGACCGTCGGTGAAAGCGCTAGCGTTGTCGGCGCTCCTCGTCTTCGCCACGTTGCTGGGCGCCGCCGAAGTGAAGAAAGCGTCGCCCCGCGTGACTGTCGTCAAGAATGACAAGACGTCGATCAATGGCGAGTTCGTCGAAGCCACGCCGGCGGGCGTGACCCTAAAGTCGCTGAAGGGCGATGCGGGGCTGGTTCCGTGGGCCGACATCAAGAGCGTCAGCAATGGCCTGACCCATCAAAAGATCGTCGACGACTGGAAGACGAGCCACGCCGAACTGCTCTGCGACACCTGTAAGGGCAACGGCGAAACCAAATGCGAAACCTGCCACGGCACCGGGGTCGACCCCGCCAACGCTAAACCGTGTGAGAAATGCAAAGGCACCGGCGACCTCGGCAAATGCCCCAAATGCAAGGACGGCAAAGTACCTTGTTCGGCATCATGCCTGAAGCGGTCGGACTTCCATGGTGAGATCGATAAGGCCAACAATGTTCCGATGAGCCGGCTGTTTCGGAACAAGGACGGATCGGGATTCCATTGGCACGAGGGGCACATCGGCGACTTGGTGGTTCAGGAAAACGGCACCTGGGTCGACAAGGGCAAATGCCCGACCTGCGCCGGAACGTCACAGATCATCTGCCCGACGTGCCACGGCACAGCCAAGCGCGAGTGCCAAACCTGCCGTGGTGCAGGGGTTACGGGGCCGGCCTGTACTGTCTGCAAGGGCGATCAGACCGCCTGTGCGACCTGTGGCGGCAGTGGCTTAAAAGCGTCTGCCAAGCCGGCCGGGCAATAGGGTTAAACCTTGATTGATCGGCGTTTGAAACCTATACTATCGCGTCCGGCAAAGCAGGCTGAAAACGCCGATCTGCATCGCCGGGTATGACTGTCCTGACGGAGTTATCACCATGATTACGTTGTCCGAAACCGCCGCCAAAGAGATCAAAAGCATCATCGCCGATCAAGGCCTTAACGGTGGCGATACCCGCCTCCGCGTCGGCGTGAAGGGCGGCGGCTGCTCGGGCTTCACCTACATGCTCGACCTGACCGAAGAGCCCAAGGCCGAGATGGACGAAGAGCTCGAGAGCAACGGCATCAAAATCCTGTGCGACATGAAGTCGTTCCTCTACCTGACCGGTGTTGAGATCGATTTCAAAGACGAAGTCATGGGCCGTGGCTTTGTCTTCAAGAACCCGAATGCGACCAGCAGCTGCGGCTGCGGTTCCAGCTTCCAAGCCTAAAAAAGGGCTAGCAGCTTGCAGCGGGCAGCTAGCGGCTCCATGCGTTTTTCGCATCGGGCCGCTAGCTGCTAGCCATTAGCCGCCAGCGTATTTGTAATGCCTACCGCCGAAACCGAAATCGAAACGCTCGCCAATCAGGAATACAAGTGGGGCTTCGTCTCTGATGTAGAATCAGACACCTTGCCGCCCGGCCTGAGCGAAGAAACCGTCCGCTTCATCTCCGCCAAGAAGAACGAGCCACAATGGATGCTCGATTGGCGCCTGAAGGCGTATCGGCACTGGCTGACGATGACCGAGCCGCATCACTGGGGCATGCTCAAGTACAACAAGATCGATTATCAATCGACCAGCTATTTCTCGGCCCCGAAGAAGAAGCTTAAAAGCCTCGACGA
>JAQGHK010000006.1 GCA_028288875.1 Phycisphaerales bacterium
CTGCCGCGACGTTCTCCTCCACCGCCCGCTCGCCCGGTAGCCATTTCACCCGGCCCCAGCGGCGGAACCACTTCGTCTGCCTTCGCGCCAACTGTCGCGTGGCGATCTTGATCTGCTCCGTTGCGTCGTCGAGTGACATGCGGCCGTGGACGTGGTCGATCAGCTCGTGATAGCCGGTCGCCTCGCCGGCGGTTTTGGAGAGCTTCGCGTAGCGATCGACGAGGCTGCGCGTTTCATCGACCCAGCCGGCGGCCAGCATCTCTTTCACCCGCGCATTGATCCGGCGGTTCAGCACATCCTTGTCCCACTGCAGGCCGAACCATGCGGCGGCGTGGCGGTGCGGGGCGTCCCATTGTTGCTGGTGGTCGGTGATCGGACGGCCGGTGAGTTCGAAGACTTCGAGCGCCCGCAGCATGCGCCGCGTGTCGTTCACATGAATGCGGGCGGCGGCGGCGGGGTCGACCTGCGTCAGCCGGGCGTGCAATTCTTCTGGCGATGACTCGGCCAGTTTTGCCCGCACGGCGGGGTCGGCGGCGGGGCCTTCGAAGAGGCCTTCGAAGAGCGCCTTGTAATAGAGCGGCGTGCCGCCGGTGATCATGAGCGGGACCTTGCGCGTGGCTGCGTCGGCGATGATCGCGTCGGCCCGTTCCACAAACTGAGCGACGGTGAAATCGACATCGGGATCGACCACATCAATCAAGTGGTGCCGCACCATCGCCTGCTCGGACGCTGTCGGCTTGGCGGTGCCGATGTCCATGCCGCGATAGACCTGCATGGAATCGACCGACAGGATCTCGCCGCCGATGCGCTGCGCGACGGCCATGGCGAGCGCGGATTTGCCGGACGCCGTGGGGCCGAGGATGACGGTGATGGCGGGGGTTTCGGCAGGCATGGGTCAGGCTGTCAATCTTGCAGTCGCAAACGGCTTTGGTGTCAAAATGATCGTGTTTATGCCCGAAAAAGCGGCTCTATCTTCGAAAACCGCGGTTCGTTTCTGGCACGGACTTTGATATCTATCTTGCGTCCCGAGAGGACAGAAATAGGAGAGACATGATGACACTCACAACTCGTGGTTCGCGTTTGTTCCCGGTCGATCCGTTCGAAGTTTTCGGCCAGGATTTCAGCACGGCGTATGGCGTTGACGTTCGCGAGGACGCCGACAAGGTTTACGTCGAGGCCGAGATGCCCGGCTTTAAGAAGGACGAGGTCGAAATCGTTCTGGACAAGTCCGTTCTGACGATCACGGCCAAGAAGGCCGAGACGTCGAATAGCCAGCCGCAGGACGGCAACGGCGAAGGTACCCAGTGGTTGCTGCGGGAGCGCAGCGTCCGTGAATACCGCCGTGCGTTCCGGCTGCCCGCGTCCGCGGACGCCGCGACGGTGGAAGCCAAGCTGGAAGATGGCGTGCTCCACCTGACGCTCACGAAGCGCGAGGAAACCAAGCCCCGCCGCATCAGCGTGACCTAGTCGGGCTGCATTCGTCGTCGTGGGCGGCCGACTCATTTCGTCTGCCCGCGAAGTTCATTCTGCTGTTTGATGGCGGCGGCCCTGCGTTGCAGGGTCGCCGCTGTATTTTCTTCGGTATACGTCGTGGCAACTTGATAGTTCTGCAGCGTCATCTGATACGTTTTCACTTCACTGCAGAGCGCACCGATTTTTTGCGATTTGATCGCCATGTATTGAGTGTCGATCAACGACTGCGCGAGATCTTTGTCGTCGCGAAATGAAACGATGAGGGTGACTGTTTCCGCCGGTGCTGTCGTCGGGTTTGGGTCTTTCCGGCGTGTCGAGTCATAGCCGCCAGACACATCGAGCACCCGCGGGAGATGGGCAATCTCTTGCGCGGCGGCCAGAACGAGGGCCGGGTCGGCGTCAGGCTTAACGGAGCAAATGATGATCTCCTTGGCTTGGCCGGCGCTGGCAACGGGCTGATCGTTCATCTGGGCGCATCCGCCGACAAGGGCGACGAGCGTGAGACTGGCGGCCCTGAGACTGACAAGTTGGGCGATCGATTTCATTCCTTCTCCTGATTCTGCAGAACGATCCGCGCGTTGCGTTGAAACTGTGGCAGCTTCACCCGCCGCATCGCGGAGCGGCGGGTGAATTGATGGTAGTCGTCTTTCGACCAGTTCAACACCGCATTCGGGTCGATTGAATTCGTCGCCGTGCGCGGCTGCAGCCAGGCCGTGTCGCTGGCGGGCGGGCGGCGGTTGTGCGGGCAGACGTCCTGGCAGATGTCGCAGCCGTAGAGCCAATCGCCCATTTTGCTTTGCAGCTCGGGATCGATGTCGCCGGTGTGTTCGATCGTGAGGTAGCTGATGCAGCGGCGGGCATCGAGCTGGTAGGGCGTGATCGCCTGCGTGGGGCAGGCCTCGATGCAGCGCGTGCAGGTGCCGCAGGCGTCGGCCATGGGCTGATCGGCGGGGAGATCGAGCGTCGTCAGCACTTCGCCGAGCAGCAGCCATGAGCCGATTTGCGGATGTAGCAGGCCGGTGTGTTTGCCGATCCAGCCGACGCCGGCGCGGGCGGCGTATTCACGCTCCATGATGGGCACGCTGTCGGTGCCGCAACGCGTCTCGGCCTCTGGGAATTGCTCGCGCAGCCAGTCGGCGAGGTCGTAGAGCTTCTTTTTCAACTGCTCGTGATAGTCATCGCCTTGCGCGTAGCGGGCGATGCGGGCATGGCCTCGCGGGGCGGGGTCCAGCGGCGTGTGATAGTTGATCGCGACACTGATGACGCTGCGCACGCCGGGGAAGTAAATCGATGGGTCGGCCCGCTCGGCGAAGCGTTCCTGCAGGAAGTGCATCTCGCCGGCTTGGCCACTGGCGATCCAGTCGAGCAGGTGCTGGCGATAGACGCTCGGGCCGGCCGGGGCGATGCCGCAGAGATCGAAGCCCAACGCGGCGGCGTGGACTTTGATGCGAAGGGCGGCGTCGGTGCGATCGAACACGGCGAGCATTCTAGCGAAACCTTGTAGCTGAGACGCCTGCGTCGCCTTTCCGCAAGAGGCTATCGTTACCGCGCGAGGCGACGCAGGCGTCGCAGCTACAGGTATTTCGCGAACTTCGCGTGGCGGGCGGCGAGGGCCGTGCGGAGCGTGGCGTGGTTGCCGGTGAAATCGCCATGATGCAGGCAGACGTCGGCCAGCAGGCGGACGAGGGCTCGCCAGTCGCGTAGGTCGACGTACTCGGCGGCGATCTTGCCGGTGGCGGTGTTCATGTTGTGGTAATTCCCCAGCGGCACGCAGACGGCGGCGGCCATGAAATGGTGGGCGTCGAAGACCGTGGCTTCGCAGGTGCCGCCGGGCATGAGGGCGCGTTGGAACTTGAAGGCCGGGTCTTCCTTGGCCAGGGCTTCGGCGCGGGTGCCCAGATAGCGCGTGAAGGCGGAATTGAAGATGCTGGTGCGGTCGCCGACGCGGACGATCATGCCATCGCCTTGTTTCGCGTAGGGCTGCTCGGACGAACATTCGATGGAGATGATTCGGTCGGTCTTGCGCAGCAATTGTTTATTCCGCACGGCCGCGATCGCGCCGATGAAGCCTTCCTCTTCGCCGCGCGTCACCAGCACGGCCGACGGGGCGGAGGATTTCTCCGCGGACGACAGATCGAGCGCTTCCAGGCCCGCCGCCAGGCCGGCCAAGTCATCGCAGACTCGGCAATGAAACTTCTGCCCGCGTACTTTCGGTCCGCCGACATCCCACATGCCGATCGTGCCGGCCGGAATCTCGCGCGGAACGCGGATCGTCGCGCCGGTGGGGCGATTGCCGTCTAACTCCACGGCCGTCACCTTGCCGACGACATCGCCGCCATCCACGAAAAATCGAACGCGGCTGCCGACGAAGAAAGACGATTTCACGCCGCCATAAAAGCTTGCTTTGACCGTGCGAGGGTCGGCCATTTCCCCGGCGATAAATCCGGGATGATCGGCGTGGGCGACCAGCACCAGCCGCGGCTTGGTGGACCGCGTCGGCCGTTCGATCAGCAGGTTGCCGCTCTTGTCGGCTGTGACGCGGAAGCGGCGGGCCTTCGCCAAGCGGCGGACGAAATCCAGCACGGCGGTCTCGGCGAACGGCGCGGTCGGCAATGCAGTGAGTTCGGTCAGCAAATCAGGCATGATTATCCGGGAAGAAACATCAGGGCTTTATATTCAAGGCCATTGGCGTTGCGGACCAAGCTGACGACCAGCCAGAACGCGGCGGCGAATGCTTCGCCCACGATCAGGCCAATGAAGGTGTGCCGCCCGGCCTTCAGCAGCGAAGCGCCGCCAAGCCGGATGATGACGACCTTCGCTACCCATCCTATGAAAATGCTGAACCAGATTTTCGACGTCGCGAACGAGTACAGCACGATGAACGCGATCGGATGGAACGGCCACCACGACAACAGCAATCGCAACACGCTGCAGACGCCGACGATCGACGCGCCGATGCCCACCTGCAGCAGCGGATTGGCGATCGGATTGCGGGATTCCTGGGTCAGCGTGTGCGCCAGGTAAGCCGTGGATGTTTCGAGCATGACGGGGCGGACCGATGTTTCGACGCCGTAAATGTTCGGAACAATTGCAGTCGAGGAGGACGTCTGGGCGTAGCGGTACTCCATGTTCAGCATGCCCGCCCACGACACGAAATACGCGACGAGCAACGCCAGCACGACCGCCATGATCAGGCTGAGGCCGGTCGAGCGCCGCGTCTGGCGGGGCATGACGGTTTCGTCGGTGATGCGGATGCCGAGCTGAAAAAACGCCGCCAGACTTTCGCGCAGGTCGTGGAACAATTCCGTGAACCACGTCGCGAAGAAGAAGTTGGTTTGCGTGGTGTACTGCGGCTCAGACGGCACCAGCACCGGGTAGTAAAACGCGCGATGCAACTGGAAGTTCACCTGCACGAACATCAGCCCCGTATCGGCCAGCACGCGGGCGATCACCATGAACAGCGTGACCAGCAGCACCGTGATCGCCACCGCCGCGCCCAGCGTCACGCCGGCGAAGCAGAGCCAGCCGACAACGCCCGCGAAGCAGATCGCCGCCGCCCAGCCGACGACGGCGTACGGTAGATAAGTGCCGTCATGTTCGCCTGGCCGTTGCCGGCCGATCATGTGGCGGATCACCATCAGCCAGTGATATCGCCCCACATAAACAATGACGGCCGCAAAGACGATGATGCCGCCGAAGGTCTGGTCTTGCCGCATCATCTCGCTGACGGGCAGTTGGACCGTCCCCAGCATCATTTCCGACGCCTGCCACAGCAGGAAGAAGGACCAGATGCTGAACGACGTCTTGGTCTGCATGAAGAACGCGATGCCGATCATGGAAAAGTAGATCGTCGCGGTCTTGAAGCCCCAGCTGGTGAACGACCACGGCGGGTCGACCAGCATGTCCTGAAAATCATACGTCAGCGGCACGTTCGGCCAGGTCGGGTCGTACTTGTTGAGCGCGTTCAGCGAGTGGATGGCGAATACGCTGCCCGCCGCGATCCAGAAGCCGGCGCTGCGGAGCAGCGTGTTGAGCGAGTGGCCGGGCGCGGGGGTTTCGATCAGGGATTGGTAAATCGTCGCCAGCGGGAACGACAGCCGCTCGTTTTCCGTCCATTGTTTGCGGACGATCAGGGAGACGCTGATCAGCAGTCCCCAGATGAACGCGACCACGATGCCCCAGGTGAAGATCGGCCGAATCCAGGCGCTCCACGGCACTTGGCCATCGGGCGCTCTTGCTCGGAACTGCGTGAAGACGTCCTGATAGCCTTTTTCGGCGGCCGTCGCGCCGTCGACTTTGGGCAGCAGCCACTCCGGCACCTTCGCCGCATCCACGGCCGGGCCCCAGTCGGCGCGGCGCTCGGCGGCGCCGATGTAAATCCCCGTCAGGCTCGACGGCAGGTATCGCATCAAGCCGCTGGAAGGCACCGAGCAGGACACCAGCACCATCAGCACGATGACGGCCAGTTCGCCTTGCCGGAGGGCCTTGGCGGGGAAGAAGCGATGCAGCGGCACGTTCACGCCGACGACCAGCAGCAGCACGATCAGCAGCAGCCCGATCGGCAGGAAATTGCCGATCAGGAAGGTGTTCTCCATCGCGAAGTCGTTGTAGGCCGCGAGGCCGCAGACGAAGCAAACGCCGGCCAGGCCAATCAGAACGCTGCGAAGCGTGACCGCGGGTGAAGACTTGGCCGGGGGCGGATCAGTGATCACGCGAACAACATAGGCAAGATGCCGCGCCAAGGGGAGGGCGGCGGATGGTTTTTGCATCCCAAAAAAGGAAGCGGCCTCGCACGCGAGGCCGCTTCACCGATTCTTGAGTTTACGCTCCGATTTACCGGGCCGTGCGCCAGGTGTAGACGTCGATTTTGAACGTCTTACGGAACTTGCTCTCGCCGGCGTACTTCTGCAGCAGGGCCTTGAGGGCATCGCTGTAGTTGTTGAAAGCGGTGTTGTTCTTGGTCCGCTCAAAGCCGCGGGTGGTGACGACGCTGGTCCAGCTCTTGGCGTAATCCGGCAGGGCCTTCTCGGCCGTGGCGGGGACGCCGTTCTGAGCCAGGTACTTCACCAGTTCCTTGGCGTCTTCTTCGCGCGGGAAGGAGAGCAGCACGAGGTACTGGTAGCCGACGACGCGTTTGACGTTCGTCGGCACCGGGATCGGCTTGCCAATGCCGTCGAGGCCGATGGACTCGCCGCCGGCAGTCATGCTGGCGAGTCCATCGTCAACTACCGTATTGGACGGAGCAATCGGCGTGATGTTGCTGGGGTTCTGCGGGTTCTTCTGGACGATCAGCACGTCCGGGCGAACCGGGTTCTTGGCGACCGTGACCTTTTCGTCCTTCTTGCCGGCCGTGCTGATGATGACGGCAACCGCGATCGCCACCAGCAGGGCGAACCCGGCGATGGCGGCGCTGGTGTAGTTCAGCTGAATGGCAAACTGCCTGGGTCCGGGCTCATCGACATCGGTATCGAGGCCGAATGGGCTGCTGATCGACGTCCGGCCGTACGACGGCGCACCGAACAGCGGCTCAGCGGCGGGGGCCTCTTGGGCGGCGATTTCGTCCCGAACCTGCCGGGCGGCCAAGGCAGCGGCCGACAGCGGGGCCGCTGACATGGGCGTTGGGGCGTAGCTGGGAGCCGTCGCCTCGTAGCTGGCCGCGCCGAACAGCGGGGCCTGCGGGGTGACGACCTCTTCAGCGGCCGGCGATGCGACGGCCGACGATTCGACGTGGTGCGGCTCGTCAAAGTGAGCGGGCATGATATCAGGGGCGGCAAAAATCGGCTCGACGGCGGTCGGGGCGATCTGCTGCGGCTGGCGAACGGTGCGGGGGGCGGCCGCAAACGGCGTGGGGGACGCCGCCGGGGTGGCAGGCACTTCGCGCATCACAGGTTGGCCGGCGATGGCGGCCTCGTGGGCTTGCTTGCCTTTGAACCAATAGAGGGGGGATCGCAGCAGCGCGGCGGCCGGCGACTGGGCGTGCAGCTCTGCGTTAAGTTTCTGCTGTTGCTGACGTTCCAGCAGTTCTTTTTGCTTTTGCTGGGCGTTGCGAATCACTTCGAACAACGCCGGCGAGTTCTTGCTTCGAGCCATCCTGGCCTCACTTTCGCGTCCCGCGAAATTTCGGATTGAGAAGTCTGCTCGGCTACATCCTGTGGCAGAGCAGGAAATCTAATCGGCCACCGAGGTTTTGCAACTTTAACTAAAATACCCAACTGTCCAATTTGGTCGCAGGGCGGGGGCGGCTAACAGCTGACGGCTGACGGCCGACAGCAAAGAGCAGAGGGGCGACTTGCGGCCGGCGGGCCGGCTATTAGCTTTCCGCCGTTAGCCGTTAGCCGTTAGCCGTTAGCCGTAAGCCGTTAGCCGTTAGCCGTTAGCCGTTAGCCGTCAGCCGCTTCCCGCTTGTGTTCGTCGACTACTCCTGCTAAACTCCCCGATTCGCGAAAAATCAGGACATTGGAGCTATTGCCATGGCAGTGAAGTTGAGATTTAACCGGATGGGCCGTTCGCACAAGGCGTTTTTCCGCCTGAGCGCTGTTGATTCACGCAGCCCGCGTGACGGCCGCATCATTGAGAACCTTGGGTTCTATGACCCGGTCCACAAGGATCAGGCTAAGCAGGTCACGATCGACCTCGATCGCGCCAAGTACTGGCTCGATCAGGGCGCGGTCCCCTCGCCGACGGTCAGCAGCCTGCTGAAGAAGCAGGGCATTGAGCACCGCATGCTCAAGCTGCGCAAGCACGTGACGCCGAAGCCGAAGGTCGAAACCCCGGTCGAAGAAAAGGCTGCCAGCTAACTGCTGACGGCTAGCGGCTAAAGAAGTCTTTCTTAGCTGCCAGCCGTTCGCTGACAGCTGCCAGCTATGTCTCTTCGTATCGATGTCCTGACGCTGTTTCCCGAGATGTTCGGGCCCATTCTGGGCACCAGCATCCCCAAACGGGCGGCAGCCAAGGGATTGGTCGAGTATCACCTCACCCAGCTCCGCGATTTCGCGACTGATAATCACAAGTCCGTGGACGATCGCCCCTTCGGCGGCGGCCCTGGGATGGTGATGATGTGCCAGACCATGTTCGACGCCGTCGAACATATCGAAGCACAAGACCCCCGGCCCGCGACCCGGATCCTGCTCACGCCGCAAGGCCGGGTGCTGGATCAGGCGACCGCCGAGGAACTGGCCAAACGCGATCGGCTGTTGCTGATCGCCGGCCATTACGAAGGTTTTGACGAACGCATCATCGACGGCCTGGCCCCGATGGAGCTGAGCGTCGGCGATTATGTCCTCAGCGGCGGCGAGTTGGCCGCGATGGTGCTGATCGACGCGATCGTGCGGCTTCTGCCGGGCGCTTTAGGCGCCGCGGACGGTGCCGCCGACGAAACGTTCGCCGACGGATTGATCGAATATCCGCAATACACCCGCCCTAAGGTGTATCGCGACATGGAAGTGCCGCCGGTGCTGATCGGCGGCAATCACGCGAAGATTGCCCAGTGGCGGCAAGCCCAGCGTGAAGAGAGAACGAAAACTAAACGGCCGGACTTGTGGGCCGCGTACGAAAAACGCAAGTCACTGTAGCGATCGGGCCTCGGGCACGATATAAGTAGAGGTTCGCGTCATCGGACGCCGCCTTTGGACTCGGAGTTTTATTATGCGCAACAAACTGCTGGATATCGTCGAAAAGTCGAGCGTGAAGGAAGCCCCGGTCCAGTTCCAGGTCGGCGACACCGTCGACGTGCACACCCGCATCGTTGAAGGCGGCAAGGAACGCGTTCAGATCTTCGCCGGCACGGTCATCATGATCAAAGGCAAAGGGACGAATAAGACCTTCACCGTCCGCCGCATCGTCGCCAATGAAGGCGTCGAGCGTATCTTCCCGACCAACTCGCCGATGATCGAAAAGGTCGTCGTCAAGCGCAGCGGCGTCGTCCGTCGCGCCAAGCTGTTCTATCTGCGGGACCGCGTCGGCAAGAGCACCCGCCTTGCCGACAAGAAGGTCATCACCAAGAAGGAAAAGGCCGCCGCCGCCGAGCGCGAACTGGCCGCCGCTTCGGCCTAAGGCCGTTTCCCTTCCTGACCCGAACAACAAGAGGCGCTGGACGATTCGTCCAGCGCCTTTTCCTACGTTAGGCGTGTACACCCCGCCTTACGAAACTGGGAAAACATTGGCGGCCGAGAGCGGCCCGCGTGTATGTTCCGGCCGGAGAATGGGGAAACCGATGAAGCAATTCTTGATGGCGTCTGTTGGGTTCGGGATGTTGTTGACGGCCGCTGGTGCTCACCGCGCGGCCGCCGCGACCGTGGCGTATTACCGCTTTGAAGAGGGCGTCGCGGGCAACGCAGCAACAGGGCCGCTCATCGATAGCTCGGGCAACGGGCTGAGTGGCACGCCGGTCAGTTCTCCGACCTATTCCACGAACAAGCCGACCACGCCGTTCGCGAACAATCTTTCCATGTCATTCAATGGATCGAGTTGGGGCGCTATAGCGGACAACGCGAAATTCGAGCTCACGCACAGCCTGACGGTCGAAGCCTTCGTCAATCCGGCCGAGGTGAGAAACCAGGGGGTCGGCCAATACATTCTCTTTCGCGGCGACGATCGCTCGGCACTGGATCCCTACACCTTGCAGGTTCAGGTTCGCAGCGGGGTGCCCGTCTTCATCTTCGCCGTGACCAATGCGACCGGTGGCACCGAGTTCGTTTCAGCGCCCATTCCCGCCATGAACCAATGGTACGAAGTGGCCGGGACGCTCGATGATGCCACGGGTGCATTGAAGATCTACGTGAACGATGTTCTGCAGGCGACGACGACCACTACGGTTCGACCATTCGGTACGTTGGATTCGTCTCAGTCACCCGGCCTTGCCATTGGCAATCTGCAGTCGGGCAATTACGGCGATGCCAGCAAGTTTCATGGCTTGATTGACGAGGTCCGCATTTCCGATCAAGCCCTCTCTTCGTCGCAACTTCTGCAAACGACACCCGAGCCGACGGTCCTTTCCCTGACCAGCATCTGCGTGTTCGGCGTGCTGCGTCGCAAGCGATAGAACTACTTATGTAGTTTCGCCGGGACGAGTTTCTGAAGGTAACGATTTGTCTTTGCGCTGCCGTTCAACGCTGCAGCGGAATTGCAATCTTTCTTTTTATAATCGACGGCCGTTGCGGGTTGATAGGGCCAAGGCGGCGCGTGAAGGGGCGGCGGCTGGGTGGGCCGTTGGTGGAGAAAACGGGCGCGCAAAAGGTCGAGTGTGAGAACTGAATTTAACATTTCGCAGGGCCGCGCCAAGGCGAAAATTCGGCCAGTGGACACGGCGGAATTTTCGGCAGATTTTGCGTGACGCCCTGCGGCCGGGCGGTAAGCTGGATGGTGACGGACGCCGAAGTCGTCAACGTTAGGGTCGTCACCTGCGTGGGGTGACGCGCCTGCGACCGGCGGCGGAAGCATTGGCGGAGGAAACATTTCGGCGTGGACGCTTCGTGCCGTAGGATTGCGACATGTTCGAGCGGCTTCTGCGTTGGTTATTCCCGTCTGATCCCACCAAGCCGGCCAAGCAATCCAAGGCCGATGTCCACCTCGGCGAGCGCGGCGAGAACGTCGCCGCCAAGTTCCTGACCGACGCCGGCTACAAGATTCTGCAACGCAACTTCCGCTGCAAGCTCGGCGAGATCGATCTGGTCGCCCGGCAGGGCAAAGTGCTGGTCTTCGTCGAGGTTAAAACCCGCACCGAAGAGATCGTTCGGCCCGAAGACCAGGTCAACGCCGACAAGCAGCACCAGATCACCAAGTCCGCCGAGATGTATCTGTCGCGGTTCGGCAACCCCCAGCCGCCGGCAAGGTTTGACGTGATCGCCATTCACTGGCCGGAAGGTCGGCCGCCGATCATTCGGCATCATGAGAATGCGTTTGATGCGACGTACTGAAGACGGCAGAGCGCAGTAGACAGAGGGCAGAAATGCCGCCTGCTTCTGTATTCTGTCCTCTGACTTCTGCCTACTGTCTACTTATCCATGATCGACTCGCACTGCCATCTCACGGACCCGCGGTTGTTCGACCAGATTGACGCCGTCCTCGCCCGGGCCGCCAAGGCCGGTGTGACGGCCATGGTGACCATCGGGACGGAGATCGCCGACGACCATCTCGCGCTGGAAGTGGCGGGGCGGTATAGCGATCGGGTGCGGTGTGCGCTGGGGATTCATCCTAATCATTGCCAAAACACGGGGATCGAAGACATCGACGCCCTCAGCATGCTGGCCGCTGACGATTTGTGCGTCGCGATTGGTGAAACGGGCTTGGATTATTTCCACACGCGGGCCGATCGAAAGAAGCAGCAGCAATTTTTCGAAGCCCAGTTGGCCTTGGCCGTGCGATACGACAAGCCGGTCGTCATTCACTCGCGCGAAGCAGTGACGGATACGCTCGCCATCCTGGGCACATTCCCGACCGTTCGCTGTGTGTTCCACTGCTTCACCGGCACGGCCAAAGAGGCCGAGGCGATCATTGAGGCGAACGCCCTGATCGGGTTCACCGGGCCGATCACATACAAGGACAATAACGACCTGCGGAAGGTGGTGGACGCGGTTCCGCTGGACCGGCTGCTGGTGGAAACGGATTCGCCGTACCTATCGCCCGAACCGGTTCGCACGACAAAGATTTGCGAGCCGGCGTTTGTCGCACACACGCTGGCGATAGTCGCTCAGGTGAAAGGGCGGTCGGTGGCGGAGATCGATCAGATCACCCGCGAAACGACGAAAGCGTTCTACGGAATGACGATCGGATAACCGCCAAGACGCCATGAGCGCCAAGGAAGATAATCATCTTCTCTTCCTTGGCGCTCTTGGCGACTTGGCGGTTCGATTCTTAGCCGCG
>JAQGHK010000018.1 GCA_028288875.1 Phycisphaerales bacterium
ATTGCCGTACAGCGTGTCAGCGCCTGGCCCGCCGATGAGCGTGTCTTTGCCGTAGCCGCCTTCGACGTAGCTGTGCACCACGCCGTCGCCGATGACGACGCGGTCATTGCCATTGCCCGCCAGCACCGCGACGGCGTCGATCAGGGTCGTCGAATAATGCACCTGCTGCGTCGCCATGCCGGCGATGTATTGGTCGCCGGCGACGTACACGCCGATCACATCGTTGCCTGCCGTGCCTGTCAGGATCAGCGTGCGACTGCGGATGCGTGAGAACGGCACCGCCACCGGCGAATCACTGCTTTGGCCGGTGACGAAGTCCTTCTTGATGTTCTGATCAGTGATCGTGACGTTGTTGTAGGCGACCGTCGACGTCAGGCCAGTGCCGACGCCGGTGACGTCATACGTTCCTGCCGGCAGCGCGAGCGAATAACCGCCACTTGCCCAGGTTTGCGTGGTGAACGGCTGGCCATCGGATTTGCGCGTCGCCGTGATCGTGATGCCGCCAAGGCCTTCGCCGACGCTGTAGAACTGGTCGTGATCAACAGCATCGGTGTAGGCGACGCCCGTGAGGAACACTTGACCGTTAGTAGCTGAGTCCTGCGTGCTGTCGATGGAACCGATCGGCCCGTAGCCGGACAGGTTGTACGTGCCCGACGCGAAGCCGACGCCGATCTCATTCCGAGTGGCGTCCATCATGTTCGTGCGATGGCCGCGATCGCTTTCGGTCTGATCGGTGAACAGGTTGCGCTGCTGTTGGTAGGCGATGCTCGTCGCATCCAGCGTGGCGCTGGAATAATTGATGGCGATGTTCTCGCCCCAATTCTGCTGGCTCGCCTGCTGATAGCCGGCAGCCGTCATGCGCTGGCCGGGCGATTTGCCGTCGCTTTCGAAGTGATCGAAATTGCTGTTGGCAATGATCGATTCCGAATGCTTCCGGGCCGCGTCCGTCAGATACGGATTGACGGCGACAGGCTGCTTCGCGTCAGCCGAAATCGTGCCCGCGGCGAGCCCTTCATTCAGGTTGCCGTCATACACGTTGCCTTGGCCATCTGGATAGCCGACCCAGCGCTGGGCTTCTGCCACGGGGTTGGCGCGGGCGCGGTTGATCAGCTCAACGGCATATTGCTCTACCGGTGTCGGATAAACGGCCGAGCGGAGCGTGCGGGCTTCCAGGCGTTCGATGAGATTAAAAAAGCGAGAGCGATCCATGATTCAAACGACCGAAAAGCCACAGGGACTGATACTTCCCCATCGGCATACGGGCGGCCGAACTTCACAGATGCCGCCTACTTAACGACGCCGCCGACGCGATGGTAATTTCGCGCCCAGCCGCATTGAATTTTTATCCGGTTCCGGCGCCTTTTGAGCGGGCGGATTGGGATTCGGGGCAAACATGGGGGCTTTTTCCGGCGGCGGACGCGGCACAAAGCCTTCCACCGTATCGACCGGAATCACCATATTGATCGTATTTTCGATCTTGGTCAGTTCATCACCCTGCTCCTTGGTGATGAACATGTACGCCTTCCCGCCGGCCCCCATGCGGGCGGTTCGGCCGATGCGGTGGACGTAGACTTCCGGGTCTTCCGGCACGTCGTAATTGATGATGTGGCTGACGCCGGCCACGTCGATGCCGCGGCTGGCGAGGTCGGTGGCGACCAGAACGTCGAATTTGCCGCCCTTAAAGCCCTTCATCACCGCGTCACGCTTGTTCTGCGCGAGATTGCCATGAATCTCGCGGCAGCTGATACCGTCGTGCGTGAGGTTTTTCGCCAACTTCTCCGCACCGTGCTTGGTGCGCATGAAAATGATGGCCAGGTCCGGCTGTTCGCGTTTCAGCAACAGGCGGAGCAGCTTGTACTTATCCCACGGCTCGGCCGAGAGATAGTACTGCTCGACCTTGTCGACGGTCGGCTTCTCATCCGCACCGGGGGCGACCAGTTTTTCGACCGGCTCCCGCATGTAGCGACGGGCGAGGCGTTCAATTTCTTCGGTGAACGTGGCACTGACGAAGATCGTCTGATGCCCGGCCTGCGGGGAGTTGATTTTGGCGTCGTCGCCCTCCAGGGCCGCGCTTCCCTGATCGATGGCACGGTTACCGCCGCCGTCGCCGGTATGCTCAACCAGCAAATCGGCTTCCATCGCCTTCACGGCCTGCCGCTGGGGGGCGGGCTGACTTTCGCGACGCATGCCTTTCAACCGGCTCAGAATGTTGCGAATGTCTTCGCGGAAGCCGATGTCCAGCATGCGGTCGACTTCGTCGAGGACGATGAAGCGAATGCCGCTCAGCTTCAGCAAGCCGCGATCCAGCAGATCGATCACGCGGCCGGGCGTGCCGACGACGACTTCGGGATTGTGGCTAAGGGCTTTGATATCGCCCTGGATCTTCTGGCCGCCATACACGGCGACGACCTTCACCGGCGTGAAGTGGGCGAACCGCCGCAAATCTTCGCTGACCTGGACGGCCAACTCGCGCGTGGGCGTCAGGATCAGGCACTGCGTCCCCGTGCCGGCTTCGACCCGGCAGAGCACTGGAATGCCGAACGCCGCAGTTTTGCCGGTGCCCGTGCGGGCCTGGCCCAGGATATCGACGCCCGTCATCGCGACAGGGATCAGCAACTGCTGAATTTCCGACGGCTTCTCAAACCCGATGTCGGCTAAGCCTTTAAGAATGCTGTTGCGGACGCCAAGGGCTGCGAAGGCTTCGGGGAGCGGCGGGTGTTCAGTTTTGTCGGACATATCGCTTCGTTCAATTTCGATCGCCTCCTGCGTCGAAATTGACGGTTCCAGTCGAAGCGATGCGGGATAATGGACCTGTAGATTAACCGACACCGCGGCACGACGCTATGCGTCTGGTCCTGTCTCCCGTGTACTCGCGGGGAAGGCTAGGGAGGGGGCTCTGTCGGGCGTTGAATCTGGTCGCAGTCGGAGCAGCCCCTCTCTCTAACCCTCTCCCGGATTACCGGGCGAGGGGACCAGAACGTGCAAACAGTGATTCCAACGACGAGCCCAGTTGCTGCAGAGCCAAGGCGATATTCACGTTGCCGTCCAGATATTGCTCGCAGCGAACGACCGAATCGATCCCTTGGCAAAGCCGTTCAAGGGCGTCGCCATCGTCCGTCTGCCGGAGTTGGTGTTGAAAGTGCCTGCCCGCCAGTCGCAGGTAGACGCCGAGCCCATCCCGGGTAGCGCGATCT
>JAQGHK010000057.1 GCA_028288875.1 Phycisphaerales bacterium
CGCGAGCTGCTGGCGATAGTTCTCGGCCTCCATCTTGGCGGCGCGATACTTCTCTTCCGGCACGCAACCCGCGGCGGCGGCGGCAAGGACCAAACTGCTAAAGATCAGCGAACGCTTCATGAAGCCTCCATGCCTTATGACATGCCCAATTGATTCGATTGCGGCGACCGAGAGTGACGCCCTCATTGAGCAGTGTCGCGCATTGGCGAACTGTTTTCAAGTTACGTCGAGTTTACCGTGTGGGAGGAAGATGCTGACAGCGATCGGCTGACGGCTAACGGCTGAAGACAAGGAAACCATCTGGCACCTTGCGCATCAGCGGTCAGCCGTCAGCTGTAAGCCGGCAGCTCTTTATTTGAACCAGCCCGATTCCAACCCGCCGCGGAGGGGGCCGCTGCTCTTGCGGGGCTTGCGCGGCGTTTCCGGCACGACGGCGGTCGCCGGCGACGGCGAGGCTTCCTTCACCTGTTTGATCGACAGGCTGATGCGGCGCTTTTCGGCATCGACTTCCAGCACGCGGACGTCGATCTCTTCGCCGACCTTCACCACGTCGCTGGCCGAGCGGATGCGGCGGTCGCTCACTTCGCTGATATGCACAAGCCCTTCCAGGCCCGGCTCCAGCTCGCAGAACACGCCGAAATCGACAATACGGGCGACCTTGGCTTTGACGACGTCGTGCCGGTTGTACTTCTCGGCGGCCGACTTCCACGGATCAGGGCCGGCCTGCTTGAGGCTGAAGGTCAGCTTCTTGGCCTGCGTGTCGATGCCGATGACGGCGGCCTTGATGATGTCATTTTCCTTCAGCACGTCGCCGACGCTTCCGACGCGCTGCCAGCTGATTTCGCTTATGGGAAGCAGGCCTTCCAAGCCTTCTTCCACTTCGATAAAGGCGCCGAATTTTTCGATCTTGGTGACGCGCCCGGTGACGCTCATGCCGATGCCGTACTTATTTTCAGCACCCGCCCATGGGTCGGCCATCAACTGCTTGAGGCTCAGGCCGATCTTGCCCGTCTCGCGGTCGAACTTCGTGATTTTGACATCGACGATATCGCCGACGGTGACGACGTCGCTGGCCTTGGTGCCGCGACGATGGGTGAGTTCGCTGATATGGATCAGCCCGTCCGCCCCCCCGAGGTCGACGAAGGCGCCGAAATCCATCACCGCGCGGACCGTGCCGCGGCGGGTTTGGCCTTCGGCGAGTTCTTCGAACAGCTTGCCCTTCATCTCCTGGCGTTCGCCTTCGATGATCTGGCGGCGGCTGACGATGATGTTCTTCGCCCGCTTATCGAACTTCTGCACGGCGGCCTTCATCCGCTGGTTCAGGAAGATGCTGATGTCTTTGTGGAATGCGATATCGATCTGGCCGCTCGGCATGAAGCCGCGCATGCCCGTGCCGAACTGCAGCTCCAGCCCGCCCTTGTTCACAGCGGTGACGGTGCCTTCCAGCACCTGGCCGACGTGCATGGTATCCCACTCGGCGCTGGCGGCGGCGGAGCCCTTCTTCGACAGCTTGTACATGCCAAGCTGTTCGTCGAAGCGTTCGACATGGACTTCGACCTGGTCACCCACGCCAGGGATCGGGTCGAACTGTTCCATGGGCGCCATGCCCTGGTTCTTGCCATCAATTTCGATGAGGAGTTCGCCTTGCTTGTCGTCGCAGACGACGACCGTGCCGGTGTGGACGCCCTTCAGGCGTTCGCGTCCTTCGGCAGCGGTATCGCCGACAAGGCTGTCCATGGACACGCCCTCCATCGCGGCGTCGATGGCCGAATCCAATTCTGGATCGGCGGAGGTGCGGAACTTCTCTTTGCTCTGGTCGGAAAAGGATTCGGGCGTCATGGTTTTAATTGCGCTCAGCGCGAATCGGCACTTTACCCTCGCGCCAAGGCGGACGGTAGAGCGCATCAACCGGGAAAGTTGCCCATTTTTCATCGCCCCCGCCCGGCGGAAACCGTCGGGCGCTACCACCGGTAGCCCCTGTTCGCGCATACTGGACCTCGGATGCCCACTTCGCTGAATATTGTTCTGGTCCTGCTGGCCGTGGTGGTGTCGGGATTGATCTCGACACTGACGTACTCCCTGCGCGACTTTTCCCGCGCCCGGCTGACCGACCTGCTGACCCGCCGCGGCCGGCCGGACCTGGCGGAGCGGACCATCGAACACGCCAGCGAGCTGGCCTTCCTGACGGCCCTGTTCCGTCTGATCCTGAATCTTGCGGTGCTGGTCGGCCTGATCGAGTTGTTCCGCGATCACGGGTGGGAGCGCTGGCTGGAATATCTGGTCGCCGCCGGGCTTGCGGCAATCATGTCGGTGCTGACCTCCGTCACCCTGCCGCACGCGTTGGCG
Source organism: Phycisphaerales bacterium (assembly GCA_028288875.1). Classification (GTDB taxonomy): domain Bacteria; phylum Planctomycetota; class Phycisphaerae; order Tepidisphaerales; family Tepidisphaeraceae; genus RYN-431. Next base: position 2,347 of record JAQGHK010000057.1, read on the forward strand.
ATGAACGTGGCCGAGCCGGTGATTTCCGTCTTCGCCGGTCCGCTGCTGGCGATGCGGATGATCTGCCGTCCGCTCACGGCGATGCTGCACGCGACCGAGCACGTCGTCCGCCGGGCCGCCAGTTCGGAAGAATCGACCGTGCATTCGACCGAAGAATTGCAGGCGGAAATCCTGGCGACCGTCGAAGAAGGCGAAAAAGAAGGCTTCGTCGATGCCGCCGAGCGGAAGATGATCCAGTCCGTCATCCAGTTCGGCGACGCCACCGCCGGCCAAGTGATGACCACCCGGCCGTCGATCATCAGTCTGCCGTGCGATTCATCGGTGGAAGTCGTCCGGCAGACGATCATCGAAAGCGGCCATAGCCGGATTCCGCTGTACGAAGGCAGCCTCGATCATGTCATCGGCGTGCTGTACGCGCGCGACCTGATCAAGTTCGTTCACGACGCCGATGTTCCTTTCCACACCCGCCAGCTCGCCCGGCCGGCATTTTTCGTGCCGAACACCAAGCCGCTGCAGGACCTGCTGACGGACTTCCGATTGCAGAAGGTTCACATCGCGATCGTCCTGGACGAGTACGGCGGAACCGCCGGCCTGGTGACGATCGAAGACGTGCTGGAAGAACTGGTCGGCGATATCAGCGACGAACACGAACCAAGCGGCCCCGCCGCGTTCACGCGCATCGACGACCACACCGCCGAGGCGGATGCGACGATCCACATTGAAGAATTCAATCGCCTGTTCGGCAGCAATTTGCCGGAGGAAGCAGGCTATGAGACCCTCAGCGGTTTTGTCAGCACCCACTTGGGCGTCGTGCCGGCCAAAGGGACGGAGTTTGATTACGAGACAGTGACGTTCAAAGTCATCGAAGCCGAACCGCAGCGCGTCACCCGCGTGAAAGCGGCGAAGAAGCCGCGATGAAACTCAAGCTTTGAAGCTGCGGACGAGGTTCACAAACATCCGCACACCCAAGCCCAATGCCGCATCGGTAAAGTCATACCGATCGCTGTGCAGCGGCGGATAGCTGCTTTGGCCTTCCGGGCAGGTGCCGAGGAAGAAGAAGCAGCCGGGCACTTTTTCGAGGTAATAGGCGAAGTCTTCGCCGCCCATCGCCGGGCCGGGGGCGGGAATGAAGCGATCACGGCCGAGCGTGGCCTTGGCGACTTCGGTCACATAGTCGCTCATACCGGGATCATTGATCGTGGGCGGGTAGCCTTCGGTCCATTCGAACTCGCAGCGGCACTCGTTGGCCAGCGCGATGTTCTCGCAGCGGCGACGCAGACTGTTCATGACCTTGTTGCGGGCCACCGTGGAGAGCGTGCGGGCGGTGCCTTCGATGACGGCGACGTCCGGGATGATGTTGGTGGCGGTGCCCGCGTGGAAGCAGCCGACGGTGACGACGGCCGGCTCAGTCGGGTCCATCTCACGGCTGACGAACTGCTGCAGATTCAGCACCGCCTCGGCGGAGGTCACGATCGTATCATGCCCCGCATGCGGAAAGGCGCCATGACA
>JAQGHK010000058.1 GCA_028288875.1 Phycisphaerales bacterium
CTGCTCACTCAATCGCTCGAGGGCGACGTGAAAATCCAGCTCATCCTTCGGCGACGGCTGCTTCGATTTGTACAGCAGCACGATCAGCGGATTCAGCACCGGCACGTTGGCCGTCGCATGCCAGATCCAGCCGGAGAGATTCATGCGGACGTCAAAATCACGCCGAAAAATCCAGTCGATGCCATCCGATTCGTTCAGCAGGAACTCAAACGATCGGCCGGTCGCCTTATCGGTCGCGTGCAGTTCATGCACCGGCAGCATCAGCATCTGCCGCGGGTCTTTCCACGCGACTAGCCGGCGATCCATCGTGGCGATCTTGAACGTGAATTCCGGCAGGTGCTCACGGAGCTCAATCTGATGATCACGAAGAACGGCCAAATCCACATCGGCATGAGATCGCGTGACCTGGCCAAGCCACAGATCGATCGCCCATCCGCCAGCGATACACCACGGGCGACGAAACCCAATCATCGCCGCGGCGGCTTCAAGCGGTGGGGCGAAGTCATTCATGAATCGGCATCATCGGATAGGGGGACGACCGGGAAGCCAAACGTTTGCCCGGGCTGTTGTTTCGGTCTGATAGCCCGCAGTGCTCGGTCGCGAAAGGAGGCTTGGTCTTCGGCGGACATCAACCTTTTGGGCATGTACAGGATGATCTGCCGCTGACTGGAAAGCGAAAAGAATTTCAGCGATTCAGCGAAATCGTCGAATGCAGGCCAAGTGTAATCGTGCACGGAATGGGCGGTTGAAAAAGTAACCCCATGGTCATCCACGATCGCGCTTACGTCATAGGGCCGATCCAACATTTGCCGCAGCCATTGCTTTCGACGCGATGTTGAGTGCTGGCGATACTTCCAAGCGAAGAACAAAGAAAGGATTGCGGTCGCAACCAGGCCGAACTGATATTCGTGGAGGGCGTACCAGAATGAGCACAACCCGGCGCAACCCAAGGGAAAAGCGACCATACTTTGCGTGCCGGAATAGTGAGCGTCAAAGTATGCGGCGGATTCCTCTTCGTCATAGTGCCCGCGAATGTGGATTGACTTCACGCTTAACCTTTGAGTGAACTCCGATACCACTTGCACGTCGCCGCGAGGCCGGTCTCGAAATCGACGATCGGCTGGAAGCCCAGCACTTCCTTCGCGTGCGCCAGGCTCGCCAGCGAATGGGCCACATCGCCGGGCCGCGGCGGGGCGAATTCGGGCTTGAGGTCGGTGCGGTCGAACAGCCGCAGCATGGCTTGGGCGAGTTGCAGGATCGTCCGCTGCTGGCCGACGGCGATGTTGACGACGTCGCCGCCGAGCTGGCCTTTGTGTGTGGCGGCGAGGAGGTTCGCGTGGACGACGTTGTGCACGTACGTGAAATCGCGACTGGCCGAGCCGTCGCCGGTGATCTTGGGGGCGTAGCCGGCCAGGATCGCCTTGCTGAACGCGGCGATCACGCCGCTGTAGGGGCTGTGCGGGTTCTGCCGCGGGCCGAAGATGTTGAAGTAGCGGAGGCTGATAGCGTCGATGTCATAGCAACTGGCGTAGGCCCGCACGTATTGCTCGCCGACCAGCTTCGCAGCCGCGTACGGGCTCTGCGGCCGCTCGGCCATGGTCTCGACCTTCGGCAGTTCCAGCGCGTCGCCGTACGCGCTGCTGCTGGCGGAATAGACGACGCGCTTCACGCCAAGCTTGCGGGCGGCCTCCAGCACGTTGACGGTGCCGGTGGCGTTGACGTCGTGATAGGCCTTCGGGTCGGTCACGCTCTGCGGCACGCTCACGCGGGCGGCGAGGTGGAAGATGGTGTCGATCCCCTGGATGGCGGGCATCAGGTCCGACTCGTTCAGCACCGACCCGTGGACGAGCGTGAGGTTGCTCGCCTGCGGCAGGTTGGCCGCCGCGCCGCTGCTGAGGTCGTCAAAGACCGTCACCTGCGCATCGAGCAGCGCGAGCGCCTCCACGAGGTGCGAGCCGATAAACCCCGCGCCGCCCGTCACGAGAACGCGCCGGCCCCGGAGGAGATCATCATGCCGCGAATGCCAGTCGGTTTGAACCACGAACGAAATCTAACCGCGAATGAGGATAGAGGACAGAAGTCAGAGGACAGAGGGCAGAATACAAAGAGGCGGCGACGGCCGCTCCGTCTTTCCTTTCTGTCCTCTGCCTTCTGCCCTCTGTCTACTTTCGCCCGCTATACTGCAATCATGGCATCATTCCTCGTTATTGGCCCGCACCCGGATGATCAGGAACTCGGCATGGGCGGCACGATCGCCAAGCTGGTGAAGCAGGGGCACGCCGTGCACCTGGTGGACATGACCACCGGCGAGCCCACGCCGCGCGGCACGCCGGAGCTGCGCCTGAAGGAATCGGCGAAGGCGGCAGAAATCCTTGGCGTGAAGCGTACACCGCTGGGCCTGCAGAATCGGCAGGTGCAGCACACGATCGAGGCGCGCTACAAATTGGCGGCCGTCATTCGCGAGCACAAGCCGAACGTGCTGTTCGTGCCGTACACGCCGGACGCGCATCCCGATCACGTCGCCGTCAGCCGCATTGCCGAAGACGCGCGGTTTGATGCGAAGCTCACCAAGACCGACATCCCCGGCGAACCCTGGCACCCCAAGCGCATCATCTACTATTTCTGCACGCACCTGCGCCTGAACATCAACCCGACGTTCTGCATCGACGTGGCTGACACCGTCGACCAGAAGATGGCGGCGGTCGCGGCGTACGAATCGCAGATTCCGCCGGACTTGATGAACCTCGTCCGCGTCACCGGCGACTACTTCGGCAGCCGCATCGGCACCAAGCACGCCGAGCCGTTCTTCAGCCACGAGATCGTGGCGTTTGGCGGATTGGATCAACTGGTATGACCGACTTGCCGCCGCCCATCCTCCCGCCCGCTTTGATCGAAGTCGGCCGTGTGCGCGTGCCGGTGGCGGCGGTGCGGGTGCAGTATTCGCGGTCCAGCGGGCCGGGCGGGCAGCACGTCAATAAGACATCGACGCGCTGCGAGCTGTGGCTGGCGGTGTCGGCGATTGTCGGAATGACCGAGGCGGCCCAGGCCCGGTTGCGCGAGGCGGCCGCGTCGAAATTGACGCAGGCGGATGAAATCCACATCGCGGCGGACGAATCGCGATCGCAGGAGGGGAACCGGTCAATGGCGCTGGATCGGCTGCGCGAGCTGATCGTCCGGGCGATCGTCGAGCCGAAACGCCGTCGCAAGACCAAGCCGTCATACGGATCAAAGATGCGCCGGCTTGAGGGGAAGAAGCGGCG
>JAQGHK010000080.1 GCA_028288875.1 Phycisphaerales bacterium
GGACGATGCGTGGCGGAATCTTAAGTTCGCGGGCATTTGGCGCCGACCCCGCCGCGGATGCCAAGGGCGACTTTTCCTTCGCCCAGATCAGCGACAGCCACATCGGATTCTCCAAGGAGATCAACAAGGATGTCGCGGGAACCTTGCAGCTCGCCGTCGACCGCGTCAACGCGATGCCGACGCGCGCGGAGTTGCTGATCCATACCGGCGATCTCACGCACCAGTCCAAACCGGAAGAGTTCGACGCGGTCGATCAGATTCTCCGCGGCGCGAAGGTCGGCCAGACATTTTACACGCCCGGCGAGCACGACTATTTCAGCGACGACGGCCGGCAGTACCTCGATCGCTTCGGCAAGGGTACGCGCGGCGCGGGTTGGCACAGCTACACCCACAAAGGCGTCCATTTCGTCGGCCTGGTAAACGTCGCCAGCCTGAAGCCCGGCGGGCTGGGTGTGATCGGACGCGAGCAGCTCGATTGGCTGAAGAAAGATCTCGAATCCGTCGGCCCGAGCACGCCGATCGTGATGTACGCCCACGTGCCGCTCTGGGCCGTCTATCCCGAATGGGGTTGGGGTACGAGCGACAGCGAAGAAGCCCTGTCGTACGTCAAACGTTTCGCAGCCGTCACTGTTTTGAACGGGCACATCCACCAAGTTCTTCAGAAAACCGAAGGCCACGTCACGTTTCACACGGCACGCTCGACGGCGTTCCCCCAGCCCGAGCCCGGCAAGGCCGCATCGCCCGGCCCGATTAAAACGGTGGCGGCGGAAAAACTGCGATCGATGCTGGGGCTGACGACGGTCAACTACGTGCAGAACGGGCCCGGATCGCTGGCGATCGTGGACACGACATTGGAGTGAATAATCGCGGCAAGCTTGTGATCAGAAATCGCGAAATTCGTCTGCTTTTTGGCCGACATTTGCGGCCGCGGCGGTAAAATAACGCCATGCGCCGTGACTCAAACCTTCTCTCGCTCGCCGCGAAACGACTTGCCGCACATAAGTCACGTGGCGGTCTGGGTAATTTGACCGCGCGCCGGGCGCTCATTTTTCCTGCTTAAGTTATTTGGCGACCAGGAGATATCGCCGAAACGCGAGTTTAAAATAGAGCAATCAAACTCAGCACGTTTTCAATGACTTACGCCAATCGATCGTTGCTTAAGCCTTGCCGAGGAGAACGGCGAGCAGACCCTTCTGAAAGTGCAGACGATTTTCCGCCTGATGGAACACCAGCGATTGTGGGCCTTCCATGACATCGTCAGTGATTTCCAGGTCGCGGTAGGCCGGGAGGCAGTGAAGGACGACGGCGCGCTTCGGTGCGATTTCCAGAAGGCCGAAGTTGATCTGGAAGCCGGCGAAGTCGCGGAGGCGCTGCTGCTTCTCGGTTTCCTGGCCCATGCTGACCCAGGTGTCGGTGTAGATGACGTCGGCTTCGCGGACCGCATCCTGTGGATCGGCCGTGGTGCTGAAATCCATCTCCGGGACCTGCGCCATGACGCGATCCATGTCGTCCGACGGCAGCTGATAGGCGGCCGGCGTGCAGCAAACGAACCGCACGCCGAACTTGCCACACGCGACGGCCAGGCTGCGGGCGACGTTGTTGCCGTCGCCGATGTACGCCATCGTCAGGCCGCTCAGCTTGTTGAAGTGTTCCTCGACCGTCAGCAGGTCGGCCATCGCCTGGCAAGGGTGGCTGTAGTCGGTGAGCGCGTTCACGACCGGCACCTCGGCGTACTTGGCCAGCTCGAGGATTTTCGAATGTTCAAAAGTGCGGGCGACAATGGCGTCACACATACCGCTGAGCACGCGGGCTACATCTTTGACTGGCTCGCGTTTGCCGAGGCCGATCTCTTCGTTCGTGAGCGTGATCGCCTGGCCGCCGCACTGGTTCATCGCCTGCGTGAAGCTGACGCGGGTGCGGAGCGACGGCTTTTCGAAAATGAGCGCGGCCGTCTTGCCGGCGAAGATGGGCGTGTTGTGGCCGGTGTCGCGGAGCTGCTTTTTCAGGCGTGCCGAGACATCCAGCGTGTGCCGCAGGGTGTCGGTGGAATACTCGGCGATGGAGACGAAATGCTTCATGGCAATTCTTTGTAGGGGCGACGCACGCGTCGCCCGTTGAACGTCAACTGGCCCTCGCGGACGACGCATGCGTCGCCCCTACAATGCGGCATTCACAACACAATCTCCGTCCCGATGCCCGCTTCGGTGTAAATCTCCAGCAGCAGCGAGTGCGGCATACGGCCGTCGATGATGTGGGCCTTCTGCACGCCGCCCTTCAGGGCCGTAATGCAGGCTTCCACCTTCGGAATCATGCCCGCGCCAATGGAGCCGTCCCGAATCATCGCTTCCACGTCGGCCACCGTCATGTGGCTGACGCGGCTGGTGGGGTCTTTGAGATCGCGGAAAATGCCATCCGTGTCGGATACGACCACCAATTTGTCGGCCTTCATCGCCGCCGCGACGGCACCGGCGGCCGTGTCGGCATTGACATTCAGTTTTCCGCCGGCCTGATCGCGGGCGATGGTGGCGATACAGGGGATCGCGTCGGCTTTGACCAGCAGTTCCAGCAGCCGGGCGTTCACCCAGTTCACATCGCCGACGTAGCCGAGGTCAATCCGCCGTCCGTCCGGCGAGCTGACGTAGGTCCGCTCGGCGAACAGCACTACGCTGCTAAGACTGTGCAGGCCCTGGGCTTCGCAGCCGTTCGTGTTGATGAAGTTCACGATGAACTTGTTGATCTGGTTGCACAATACTTGCTCAGCGATGGCGAGCGTGCGTTCGTCCGTGTAGCGACGGCCCATGACCATCTGCGGCGTGAGGCCGGACTTTTCCATGGCCTCATTGATCGCCTTACCGCCGCCATGCACCAGCACCGGCTGCATGCCGACGTAGTTCATGAACACGACATCGGTCAGAATGTTGGTGAGGACGGCCTCGTCGTCCATGATCGAGCCGCCGATCTTGACGACCACGGTCTTGTCATGGAAACGCTGGATGTACGACAGGGCCTCGACCAGTCCCTGTGCTTTGGCGATCGCTTCATTCATCATCGTGCCGTTTCCCGATTCCGCAAAACGCGAAGTTTAGGAAGCTGGCGGGCGATGTCAAAGAATAACGCGGTAAGACACGCGGAAAACGGAGGACAGAAGGCAGCGGCAAACTACTGGAGCCCGCTGACTTCTGCCCTCTGTCCTCTGTTTCCGCGGGGCTTACCCAAGGCGTTACTTAGCGCCGCGGCGAAGCAGCACGGCGGGAATCGTCTGGAAGATCAGCTTGATGTCCTGAGTGACCTGATAGTTTTTCGTGTAGGACAGGTCCATCCGCATCCAGTCGTCAAAGCTGACGCGGCTGCGCCCTTTGACCTGCCACACGCAAGTGAGGCCGGGCATGACGTCCAAGCGGGCGCGGTGCCATGGGTCGCAGGCGTTCTGCTCGTCGATCGGCAGCGGACGTGGGCCGACGAGGCTCATGTCGCCTTTCAGCACATTAAAAAGCTGCGGCAGTTCATCCAGGCTGGTCTTGCGCAGGAATTTGCCAATGGCGGTGATACGCGGGTCGTTGGTCAGCTTGAAGGCCGGGCCATCCTGCTCGCTGTGTTCGCGGAGCTTGGCTTTCATCTTGTCGGCACCGACGTGCATCGTACGGAACTTATAGATCTGGAACGGCCGGCCACCCAGGCCGCTGCGGTTCTGGCGGAAGATGATGGGGCCGTGGTCGGAAAACTTGATCAGGGCGGCGATGGCAGCAATGACGGGCGAGGCGACCAGCAGCGCCGTGCCGGCGATCGCGACATCCAGAGCGCGTTTCACGGCGCTCGGGCGGCGGCTCAGCAGGTCTTCCATCGGCAACGGGTCGGCATCCAGGACGTGCGTGGACGCGTCGTCGGCAATGCGAAGGGTTTCGCCATTGTTCGGTTTTTCAACAGGCAGCGGACGCGGGCCCTGCCCGTTTTCGTCGCCATCAAACCATTGGCCGGGATAAGTGTAGAGGACGGGCTCGACGGTCATGCCGCGCTGGTAGCACAATTCGCGCGTCCGGCGGATGAGAATCGACGCGCCGCTAGGCGCCGTATCAGGCAGCACGGCGCAGACGGTGTGGCGGTCGTACAGGCCGACTTCGTCTGTGGTGCGAACTTCGTTCATCACCAACCGGGTGAGGCGAAGCATGGAAATGCGCCCGCCGGCCGGCACGAGCCGGAACATCACCAGGCAAAACCGGCTCTTCTGGCGATCGGCCCGCGCACGCTCGCGCCGGATGACGGCGGCCAGGTGCTTCGGAAAATACATCTCATGCAAACGACGATGAGACGTAAAGCCGGTTCCAGTTTCCGGCCGCGGTCCATCGGACTGCGGCTGTATTGGCTGCGACATGTAGAAACTCCCGTTCCGGCACAGACCGCGACACTCGCGGGCTCCTGCATCGGTATCGGTTCGAAAGACCCGCCCCTGAGGCAACAAGAAACGATGTGCACGTCCGACAATATCTCGCCGGCGCGGCCTGCCGAACTTACACTACTGACGACATCATGCGCACGCTTTACGCGGGTTCCCACACAAAAAATTAAAAAAGCCTGCATAAACCGTTCATACGGTCTATGCAGGCGTTATGAAGTCCCCAATTTATCGGGCAATGTGCCGCAGCGCGTTACCAGCGAGCGCGTTCACGCGAACCGGAGCCGGGAATCAGTGTTCCGCCGGCCCCTTTATCCCGGCCGCCCACACTATTGGGATAGGACGGGCCGGTCTTAGCGGCGTCATTAAGAACAATACCCATCAGCATCGCGCCCACACTAAGAAGCGCGTCGCGAGCGGTAGTGGCGGCGAACCGCGTAGTCCGCTCATCCCGCATAACCAGCAAAGTCGTATCACAACCAGCGGCGATGACGCGGGCATCGTTGCTGCCGACCACACCTGAGGTGTCGAACAGAATGTGGTCATACCGGCCCTTGAGCTCGCGCAGGATCTCGTTAAACCGCGGGCTGTTGAGTTGCTGGCTCACTTCACCACTCGCCGGACCGGCGGTGAGGATGTCGAGGTGCTCAATGGCGGTGCGACGGGTGGCGGTATCGATATCGTCGCCGTTCAACACGCCGGACAGGCCGACGGGGTTATCGAGACCAAAGATGGTGTGCAGCGACGGCTGGCGGAAGTCGGCGTCGATGAGTGCAACGCGCTTGCCGGATTGCGCGAGCAGAATGGCAAGGTTGCTGGCCAGCGTCGTCTTGCCGTCGCCGGTCGCCGGCGAGGTGATGGCGATCGTCTGGCACTGATCCGCGCCAAACAAAAGGCTGGTGCGGACCGAGCGGAACGCTTCCGCGGCGTCCGTGTCGGCGGCATCAAAGCTGAGCTTGGCCAACTCGGAAGGCGTATAGCCGGGGACGCGCGGCAGCGTGCCGAGCAGCGGAACGCCCACGGTGTCGGCGATGCGGTGCACCGCACCCAGCGACGGGCTGATCCATTCCCGCGTCAGACCCGCCAGCATGCCGAGCGCCAGACCGATGAGGGCGGCGAGGCCGAGCGTCTTTTTCGTGTCGGGCGTCTGCGAGGCGTAGTCGGCGTCGGGATCGTCGATCACTTTCGCGTCGATGCCGACGGATTCCACGACCGTCAGCTTCTGCAGCGTGCCATCAAGGCGCGAGAGCTGGGTATCCAGGCCCTTCACCCGGTCGGTCAGCACGGCCAGCTCGGCGGCCTTGGCGTTGATGTTCTGGGTGACCTTTTCCTGCTCAGCGTAAAGCTGGCGGGCTTCCTGCTCTTTGCGAGTCGCCGACTGCGATACGGTGACGAGCGTGGCGGCCTGGGCGAGTTGCAGGTCCTTGATCTGCGCCTGCACCTGGCGAACCGCCGGGTGCGAAGGTACGAACTGCCGCTTGGCTTCGATGAGCTGTTGGCTGAGCCCGGCGAGATTGTTTTTCAGGACTGGCAGGCTTTCCGGGCTGACGACGGTGGCCGACGCGAGCTTGGCTTGGTCGATCTTGTCCGGCGTCATGCCGACGGTCTTGAGGGCGTCTTCCAGTTCGCTTTTGTATTGAACATTGGCGAGTTGGGCGGTCGTCAGCGATTCCGACAGCTGCCGCAGCTTCTGGACGGCCATGTTGGTCGACGAATCGCCGGGGCCGAAGAGGGCGCCGGTTTCGGCCTGCAGGGTCAGGAGCAGTTTCTTGGCGTCGCTGCGTTGTTCATCGAGGCGAGCACGATCCTGGCTGACCTTGGTGTAGTAGTCGGCGGCGGCGTTGCGCTTCTTCTGGTCTTCGACGTAGCCGAGGTAGGCCTTGTCGACGGCATCAACGATCTGGGTCGCCTCATCAACATTGGTGCTGGTCAGGCGAACGACAATCACGCTGGATTGCGGGATCGGCCGGACGTCCAGCTTGTCTTTCAGCGTGTTGATGGGGTTTTCGCTGTCGGCGAGCAGGGTCAGGCTGTCCATGCCCGGCGCGCCCATGGCGCTGCTGAGCACGGTGGCCGAGCGGATAAGTTCGGCCTGGGTGTTGAGGAAGGTGGGCAGATCGACCGTGTTCGGGTCGGTATTGGCCGCCAGGGTGCGGGTGACCTCGAGGCGGCTCAGGACGGGCACGCGCTTCTTCGTGAGCTTCAGCAGAACGGCGGCGGAGACCAGGCAGAGCAGGAAGACAATGGCCACCAATTGCTTACGGTGCCAGAGAATTTCAACGATCGACTGCTGGCGCGTCGCCGCGTCGGTGTTAGAACGGTTACTTTGGACGGCCACAGCGTTTTCTCCCGATCGGAGCAAGGGTTCGAACGCGGGCGGGAACACCGGCCCGCGCCCGGGCGACCCCGGGAACCGGGGACGCCTTAAAGTTTAACGGCTGTTTTGGTTGTAGAACATTGATAAATTGTGCCGAAACGCGTTTTTATGGGGCCGAGCGTTATTCAGGAGCAGCGAATGGGTCTGGTTACCGTTGAAGTGTGGGATGCGACAGGAAATAAAAAACGCCAGGTCGAAATGCCTGACGACGCCCCCCTGCAGCGCATTCTGGCCGTCCTCATCGAGCGCATGAGCTTCCCCCAGCACGGCCCGGATGGGCAACTACTCAGCTATAAATGCCAGCACCGCACCACCGGGAAACAATTGCTCGATAGCCAGACCTTGGCGGATGTCGGTGTGAAAGACGGGGACGTGCTGCGGCTCTTGCCGGAGATCACGGCGGGCAAGGTGTTAGGCTGCCAATGACCGATCCGATTTCCATCTCCGCCGATGATGTCGCCGAGCAGGACGGCCGGTTTGACCGGTTTAAGCTCATCGGCTGGTGGGATCAGCGTCGACTGTCCGAGGCCAAGGTGCTGGTGATCGGCGCGGGCGCGCTCGGCAATGAGATTATCAAAAATCTCGCCCTGCTCGGCGTCGGCCATGTCGTGATTGCCGACAAGGACACGATTGAGAACTCGAACCTTTCGCGCAGCGTTCTCTATCGCGCCGACGACACCGGCCAGATGAAGGCGACCACCGCCGCCGTCGCCGCGCAGG
>JAQGHK010000112.1 GCA_028288875.1 Phycisphaerales bacterium
CCCGACGCAACTGATCATCGGCAACGGCAACCAAATCCGCGAAGCTGTGACCATCCACACCGGCACAGAAACCGGCACGGGCATCACCAAAATCGGCAATGGCAATCTGCTGATGGTCAACGCCCACATCGGCCACGATGCCATCTTCGGTGACCGCTGCCTGATCGGTAATAACGTCATGATCGCCGGCCACGTCCACTGCATGGACGGAGCAGCTCTCATGGGCGGCGTCGGGGTGCATCACTTCGTCACGATTGGCGAGTATGCATACATCGCCGGCTATGCCCGTGTGATGCACGACGTGCCGCCATTCGTAAAGGTCGACAATACGGCCGCCGTTCGCGCCGTGAATCATGTTGGGTTGAAACGTAGCGGATTCACGGACGCTGATATCGACGCCATCGACGCCGCCGCCCGTCGCCTGTTCCTAGGCAAGACCAAAGCCTTCAGCACCACCCTCCGTGAACTCGGAGAGGCCGAAGAGCTCAACCCGCACGTGAAGTACATGATCGACTTCCTACACCGCCGCAACCAGGGCCGGCACGGCCGGTATCTGGAATCGCTGCGGACGAAGTAACGCGGCGGGGTGTTTCCACTGATCGACGGGCGATATCACGGCTTCGGGAGTTGATCCCGCAGGCCGCTGCTAGCTTGTGGATTTTCTGAATCGCTCAGGCTGTGCGCCATGGCTTGTTCGGGCAGACGGAGCGTCTGCAGCAGTTCGTTGGTTACGGCCGAATCGTCTTCCGGCGCATAGCCGATCAATTCCCGGGCATTGCTGATGTCCATCCGTTTGAAGCGGTTGTCCGACAGGCCGTGGAAGATGGCGAATTTCAGGTTGTCGGCATCGATCGATCTACAGAAAAGCTGGTTCAAATCCCGCGGCGACACCCAGGCGTCCATCAGCCGCACACCGCTATCTGTTTTGATCTTCAAGTCCGGCTGATAGGCCCCGATCCGGATGGCGATGAAGCTCATCCCCTCCTGCTCGGCCATGTATCGACCCAAGGCTTCGCCGAAACATTTGCTGACGCCGTAGACGTCGCCGGGGTTCACCGGCTCATTCGGCTTCACCTGAACATCGGCTGAATAGCCGCTGATCGCGTGGATGCTGCTAGCGAAGACCACCCGGCTGCATTTGGCGGCTAAGGCGGCGACGAGCACGTTGTAGGTTCCCGTGATGTTGTTCGCGAGCAGGCTGTCCCAAGTTGAATTGGGGCCCGGATCACCCGCAAGATGCAGGCACGCATCGATGTCCTTGAATGCACCGGCCAGCGAGTCTCGATCGCTGATATCCGCCTCTACACACTCGCCATAGGGGCGGACGAGATGGGCATTGGGATCAGCCGGCAGCGTCATCAATCGGAGGCGGTATCGCGACGCGGCGTACTCCGCGAACGCCTGTCCGATCCGACCCGCGGCACCGGTCACAAGCACGCGTTTGGCATCGGCCGGCGGGGCAGAAATCGGGGCTGGCATCGGCGGCTCCTTACCCCGACCTTAGGCCTTGCCTGATGTCTTTTGGCGCAGCCCTGCCGTTTTTGCTGAATATCGGTATGATCGCCGCTCGAAATGACTTCGGTTCGTCTTGATCACGTCACCAAAACGTTCGGCACGCAGCACGCCATAGATGACATTGATCTGACGATCGAGTCCGGCGAACTGTTTTTCCTCCTGGGCCCCAGCGGCTGCGGGAAATCTACCCTCCTCCGAATCATCGCCGGCCTGCAGTCGCCGACGAGCGGCAAGGTGATCTTCAACGGCAAGGACGTCACCGCCCTCGGCACGGAACAGCGCAACGCCGTGATGTGTTTCCAAAGCTACGCGCTCTGGCCGCACATGGACGCGCGGCAGAACATCCGCTTTGGCCTGGAAGTGCGGAAAGTGCCCAAAGCAGAGGCTGATGCGCGGGTTGAAGAGGCCGTGCAACTGGTGCAGCTTGGCAAGTTCGCCTCCAAGAAGCCGAACGAGATGTCCGGCGGCCAGCAGCAGCGTGTGGCCTTGGCCCGCGCCCTCGTGGTGAAACCGGATTGCCTGCTGCTCGACGAGCCGCTCTCGAACCTCGATGCCAAGCTTCGCCTGGAAATGCGGACGGAAATCCGCCGCATCTGCCGGGCCAGCGGCCTGACCGCGATCTACGTTACACATGATCAAAAAGAAGCCCTCAGCATCGCCGACCGCATGGCCGTGCTGAACCACGGCAAGATCGAACAAATCGGGAAGCCGCAGGATCTGTACCTTCGGCCGAAGAATAAATTCGTCGCCAATTTCATGGGCGAGACGAATTTCCTCCCCGGCACGGTCACCGAACGTGACGGCGACAAAACCGTCGTCAAAACCGCTATCGGCCCGATCGTGAGCGGCCAGGTGAACAATGGCGCGACGGTCGGCGACAGCGTCAATGTCTCGATCCGCCCGGAAGCCCTGAAAGTCGGCACCGGCGGACCGGCCCTGAACCGCTTCGACGCCACCATTCACGACACGATTTACCTTGGCGAAGTCGCCCAGCACGTCGTTTCAGTTAGTCACGACGGTGGCAAGGTGGAGATGCGCTGCTTCGAACTGAACCCCAAGTTCGTCGCCCGGGATGGCGCGACCGAGCAGGCCGTCGTGTGGGCCGATCCGTCCGATGTCGTTGTCCTCAAAGACTAATTTCTGGGATTAACTCTCCCGACTGATCTGTTCGCATGGCCAAGAACTTTGCCATTGTCGCCTTGCTCGCGGTGATCATCGCGCTGCCGTTCGTTTTCCGTCAACCGCCGCCGCAAGGCGATTGGAAGCCGGGCGATCCGGTCCTCACGATCGTCAGCCCGCATAACGAGGCCATCCGCTTCGAGTTCGCGCAGGGCTTCACCAAGTGGCACCAAAAAAAGTACGGCAAGCCCGTCAAAATCGACTGGCGCAACATCGGCGGTACGACTGAAATCGGCCGTTATCTCGCCAGTGAATACTCCGCGGCGACCAAGGCATGGTGGACCAACGAAAAGCACAACGAATGGCCGCCGACTGCATCGGACGATCTGACGAAAACCGCACCTCCCACTGAACCGAATTCGGCGCAAATCTGGAAAGAATATCGCGACACCGACGCCCCCGACGCCATCACCTGCAAGATCGACCTGTTCTTCGGCGGCGGCGAATTTGATCACAGCAGCGCGTTCCGCAGCGGCTTTGCCGTGCCGGTTGTAAAAGAACTGCCGCCGGAACTGTTCAAAGAAAACGGCGTGGACATGATTCCCACGTCGTACAGCGGCGAAACCTGGCGGACGGCATCCGTCATGGGCAACGTCGTCAGCACCTTCGGCATCATCTACAACATCGATCGCGTCAAAGAACTCAACGCCACACCGCCGGCCCAGTG
The DNA here is from genome assembly GCA_028288875.1 of Phycisphaerales bacterium. Lineage (GTDB taxonomy): Bacteria > Planctomycetota > Phycisphaerae > Tepidisphaerales > Tepidisphaeraceae > RYN-431. Next base: position 3,362 of record JAQGHK010000112.1, read on the forward strand.
GGCGGACCTCGCCGACTTCAAATACTTCGGACAAGTGGGCCTGGCCGATCCGACCAAGAGCGCGTCGATCGCCAAAGCGTTCGAAATGATCGTGCATCAGCGTATGCACGACAACTTGGCCGCCGCCGGCTACGGCGATCTGCAGATCGCCACGAATGAGCTGATCATCGCCGATTATAAGAAGGCTAAAGGCGCGGCCTACCAGCGCGGCGATGTTCCGCCAGAACTCGCAAAGTATCAGCAGATTCTGGAAACCGGATTCACCGAAGGCCTCGGCATTGTTCAGAAGATTGGCGCTAACAGCCGCTACTTCACGGATAGCGGCAGCAAGGTGCCGATCGACGTAAGCGTCGGTGACGCGGCCGTCGGCATGGCGATCGATTTCTTCGGCCGTTTCCAAGCCCAGGCGGCCCGTGCCCCGGATGGCACCGAGCGGATGAAGTTCCTCACGCCGGTCGGCGGCACCAGCGTTAGTGTGGACCCGATCAGCCTGCTCCGCGGCGCGGGCGGCGGCGGCACCACGCCCGAAGCACAGAAAGAAACGCGTCAAGTCGCACTCCACTTCATCGAATTTATCTTGAGTGAAGACGGCCAGAAGCTCTGGACCTACAAACCCGGCACGCCCGGCGGGCCGGAG
>JAQGHK010000305.1 GCA_028288875.1 Phycisphaerales bacterium
TTGCAAGTCGCACTGTTACGACAGAGTCCGGATCATCCATGGATTGAGATGCTGTGAATGCACCGGACCCTCGATTCCTAGGCGTAGCCGCGAGCTTGCTCGCGATTTTTTTGCTGACTCGACGGAAGTTCAAAACGCGAGCAAGCTCGCGGCTACGCCGCACCCTCTGCAATCTTTACGCTTCGCAAGCGGCGCTCACCGGCTTCCCATCGAACGCCGGATCGATCGCGGGGTTGTGAACCTTGCTGTCGCAGCGCAATCGAAAGATCGAAATCTCCGGCCGGCACCATCGCTTGCGGCGCTGGCCGTAGCTCAGGCCTCGGTTCACGTACAGGTGGCGGTCGGCGACGGCGTAGTAGCCGTGCGTGTACGGGCGGCGCAATCGTCCTGCCAGCTGACGGCCGTGCGTGTGGCCGCTGAGCATCCACTGCCACGGGTACGGCAGCAGCGATTCGGCATTGGCGGGATTGTGATTCAGGCAGATCACCGGCTCGTCCTCGCCCACGCCGGCGAAGCCCTTGTCGGCATCGATCGCACCGGTCCATTCGTCGTCCAGCCCTACCAGCGTCAACGGCGTTTTTGATCCGTTGTGGTGAATCCGCAGCGGTTCATTCCGCAGCACGATCAGCCCGGCCTTTTCCAGCGCGGCTTCGAGGTGACTCGCGCGGTTCAGACCGTGGTTGGGCATGCGTTTTCCGAACATGGAATAGTCGTGATTGCCCAGCGTGCAGACGACGCCGTGCTTGGCTTTGATGTGCTTTAAAATGTGGGCCACACGCCCCGACCAGAAATAGCCGCCCGTGATCAAGTCGCCCGTGACGACCACCAGGTCCGGCTGGAAATCGTTCACCCAGTGCACGAACTGTTCGAGGTATCGCTTCCACACCATCGGCGAGTAGTGCAGGTCCGACATCTGGACGATGCGGAATTTTTCGAACGCCGGGTCGAGGTGGCGCATCGGCATTTTTCGCCGATGAATCTCCACCCACTGCCGACTGACGGGCAGCCCGTGCCACCCGGTGAGCCCGAGGCTGGCCATCCCCTGCCACACCGCCGTCCGCCAGCCGTGCTGGCGACGCCACTTGGGATTATCGACGTAACTGCGGGCAGGTCGCATGGGCGATTTGATCTTAGGCGGATCGACGGCGAACGCACGTCGCCATAAGTGCAATTTCAGAGCTCGATTTTGATTGTGCTATTTTCAAATCGCGTTTGGCGCGCAACTGCAGGGCCGGCCAAACGTAGGGCCGAAAAAAGGCGCGCCCGGCGCGAAGACAGATTACCCAGACCGCCGTATGACTTATGGCCGTTGCGGCGCGACTGTCATCCTCGCGCGAGGTGAGGGCGCAAGCGATGCTTTGATTCAACCCGCGCCGATGCTGCGTGCTGATCCGTGTGGCAATTCGTGGCTTCGCGTTTTCGTCGTTCATTTTTTTCCTCAGTTACGACCGTCGAAGCGACGGCAATCCGCGACGATGCGCGGGAAAATGACACGCGCCTCTATAGATACCGCACCAATGCGCGATTGAATGCTCAATCGCGCAACGACCCGCATTGGCCGATCAACATCGCAGGTAAATTGGTCGGATTGCGCTCCAGACGCGCTGCGCGATGGTCCTTCACGGATACTGATTCAGCGGCAGGTTGCTCAATACGGCGAGCGCCCAGATCAGACCGATGATCAGGTAGTACCCCGCCGCCACCGCCAATGCCTGCGGGAATCGCACGTATCGTTTGAGCGCCAGCGCCGTGCGAAACAGCAGCGGCCCTAGGACCAGCAGCGGGACAAGCAACACATTGACCATCAGCTTCAGTAGGACGTCGGAAGTGCGCACGAACTCAGAATTTTGGCCGAAGATATACCACGCCTGATTCGCAATCACGGTAAGGAGCAGCAGCGCGGGGAGCACGTCGGCGGTGTACGCGCTCACCCGCGCTAAATGAACGGGCTTGATGCGGGCCCGTGTCACCGAGGTGCCGAGTAGACGCCAGTAAAGCCCGAGGCCGAAGGCGCAGACCACGACCATCGGCACGGCGACAATTTCCGGAACAAAACTGGGAAGTCGAATGAAGTAGAAGTATCGGGCCAGTTGCTCCATCCACCACGAATGCGCCGGCTGAGAGCCTAGGCCTACCGTGCTGAAATTCATCCCCGCCTGCGAAGCAAGGCCCCGCATCGCGCTGTAGAAGTATGGCAACGCAACGATGAGCGGTGCCATGACGATCGCGCAAAGCACCATGGTGCTCGAACGGTAGATCGTGAGGCGATGGGGATTCGCATCGGTGTACGCATGGATTTCGCGCCAGAATTTAAAGGGCCACAGACTGCGAAGGCGGGTCTGCCGGTGGGATTTGAAGGTCCCGGCGTGCTCATAAAACCACAGCGTCTTCCGCCGCGCCTGCTCCCGCAGTTCGTCCCATTCGAAGGCGTAGCCGCACTCGGGGCAGCGTGGCTCGGGCAGGCCGCGCAGGGCGTAGTCGCAGACCGGGCAGTGCAGGTCATCGGCGACAATGCCGCTCTGATCGAAGTCCGTCGGCTCGCATGCGATGTCGTCGGCCATCCCCCGGCTCCTTTTCGTTTGCCCCTATCGTTTGCCGCGGTCGATCGCGTCTGTGATCTGCTTGAACAACGCGTCGGCCGCCCCGTCGGCGAAATCCAGCTGCAGCACCGCCCGCGCGACTGTCGGCCGCAGCTTGCCGGCGTGACGGCGGAGTTTGACCCAGTCTTTTTCGGTCGTCACCAGCGTGCGGACGTTGGCCAATTCGGCGTTGAGGTATTCAACCAGTTCGGCGTTGTAGGCGGCGTGATCGGGCAGCGCGAGGCGGCGCTTGAGCGGCAGGCGCAGGTGATGGCCGATCTCGTCGAAGAACGCGTCGGGATTGCCGATGCCTGCGACGCCGGCGGCCGGGCTCAGGCCGGCGATGTCAAGCACGCGGCCGTCCTTGTCGACCAGCCGGCAGACGCTGTGGCGGCATTGGTAAATTGGGGCCGTGGCGTTCAGCGACCGCAGCCGTTCCAGCAGCTTATCGTGGCGATCGCTGGCGTGCGTGATCAGCACGGCGTCGGCCCGCTTCAGGCCGCTCGGCGGTTCGCGCAGCAGGCCGCGCGGCAGGACGTGCTCGTGGCCGAAGGGGTTGGTGGCGTCGATCAACACCAGATCGAAATCGCGCTTCGCGCGGCGGTGCTGGAAGGCGTCGTCCAGCAGGAAGACATCGACCTGAGGCGAGCGCTTCAGCACGGCGGCCGCGCCGGCGACGCGATCGGCGTTTGCCTCCACTTCGAGGCCGTCGATCTGCTTGTACAGTTCGGCCTCGTCGCTGACGCCGTCCTCGGCCTTGTAGCCACGCAGCAGCACGGCGGGATGGCGGCCGGTTTCGAGCAGGCGTTTGGCGAGCCACTGAACGACGGGTGTTTTTCCCGTGCCGCCGGTGGTGAGATTGCCGACGCTGACGGTCGGCCGGCCGAGATCGACGGCGGCTTTTACGCCGTGATCGAACAGCTTGTTGCGCGCCCGCGTGGCGGTGGCGTAGAACGGTTCGATGCACCTCAGGCAGCCGCGCGTAAGGCTGGCCTTCCGGCCTTTGGTGTGGCCGGAGAGTATGGCGAGAAAGTCGCGTTCGCTGGGCATGTCGGTTTATAGATTAGCCGCAGATGGACGCGGATGAACGCGGATGGAAGAAAGACATGCAAACGCTTTGGATTAGTTCCCTCTCCCGGCATTGCCGGGAGAGGGTTAGGGTGAGGGCTGGCGACGAAATTCCTTTGCATTTTTCGCACGTTCGACGTTCAGCACCATTGCCGTCCAATGTCCTTCCGTTGAAACGCCAAACAATCGCTAAGCCCTCACCCTAA
>JAQGHK010000127.1 GCA_028288875.1 Phycisphaerales bacterium
CACGCCAACGTAGCCAACTGGTCCGAGAAGGCGCGGAAGCATCCATAATGCAAAAAATAATTGGAACGCGATCGTCACGAACGAAAATAGCCGGCACGCCGAGGCATGGCGGATCGTGTAGTCGTGACTCATCTCGCGCGAGCGCATCACCCAGCCCATCGCCCCCGCGCCAATGACATTTGGCAGCGCGAAGATCACCCACGCCCACGGGCCATAGTCGCGGATCAGCAGCACGGGCAGGAACATGCCAATGCACCACGTCCACGATGCGCCGAGATACGCCGCCCAAGACCAACGGTTGCCGTCGGTCGACGTCGGCGGTGCGGCATAGTCGAGGACGGCCTGGCTCATGAGATCTCCACGGCCCGGCCGTTCTCGATCGATTTATAGATGGCCTCCACCAGCGTCATCAATGCCACGCCGTCGGCCGGGCCGGGTGAGGCGGCGGCTTCGCCGGCGATCGCGCTGCGGAAGTGGCGAAGCATCGCCGCCTGGCCGAACACCTTTGGCTGCTTGAGCGGCGTGGCCTTTGCCTGACCCTTGGCGTCGAAGGCGCGGTAGACGACCGGCCCTTGCGGCGTGTAGACGTCCACCGCTCCGTTTTCGCCGGCCAGTCGAAACACCGTGCCGGCCTGCGCCGGTGGCTGGTTCAGGGCCCAGGCGACGCTGATCTCTGCCGACGCGCGGGAGTCGAATTTGATCAAAATCGACGCCGATTCTTCGACCGCCAATCCGGTCAATTTGTAATGGGCTAGGGCGTACACCGATACCGGCTTGGCCGGGGCGATCAGGTACATCAGCAGGTCGATCAGCGGGAGTGCGAGGTCGATGACCGCCCCGCCGCCTGATTTATCGCGTTCGTGGTACCAGCCGGTGCCCTGCGGCACGCCGCGGGTGCGGAGAGCGGTCAGGCGGGCGTGATAAACGGGGCCGACGTGGCCTTTTTCGATGGCCTGGCGGGCCGATTGCTCGGCCGCGCCAAACCGGCGAACACCGGCGTATAACAGCACCCGGCCGGCCTTTTCAGCGGCTTTCGCCAAGGCTTTGGCATCTTTGGACGTCGGCGTGGGCGGCAGTTCGATCAGAACATGCTTTCCGGCCTTAAGGGCGGCGGCGGCGATCGGGGCGTGCAGGTGGGTCGGCAGGCAGACCGCTAAGGCGTCGATCGATGGATCAGCCACCAGCTTCTGGGCGTCGTCCACAGCCAGCGGAACCTTGAGAGGCCCGGCGACGGCGGCCAGGCGATCGGGGATCAGGTCGGCCACGCCGGTAAGGCGGAAACCGCCAGCCTGTGCGGCGGCGGCCAGGGCTCGGCCGGTCGCGCCGACACCCACGACGCCCAAACGGATAGGTTGTGCCATGCAAACTCCTTCGCGGCCGGGGATTGTGGCCGGTTCGGCCAGCAAATCAATGCGGCCATCATCCGCTGTCGCCCCGAACAAATCGATCGTCCGATCGCGCCACCACTGCGTACAATATGGTTGATGCCAGAAGCGTCGCGAGAGCATTTTGCCCAACGGGTCATCGGGATCGTCCGCCAGCGTTTCCCGCTCGTGCGTATTGCACGGGCAGAACAGCCGTTTTCCCTTAAATTGAATGGCCGCACGGCTTCGTTGGAAAATTTATTCCGGCTGTCCGTGCTGTCGCCGGAAGATGTGAAACATCACGTCGAACGATGGGCCGTCGAACTGTTGCGCGATTCAGAGGGCACGCCCGACCGATTTGCGTCGCTGGACGAAGTTCGCGACAAATTAATGCCACTGGTGGTCGGCGCGGAGATCGCCGAACTGCAGGCCTCGAAGATCGCCACCCAGCCGTTGGTCGAAGGTCTGGCCGTTACCTATGTGTTGGATGGCGATCGGACAATCGCCTACGTGCCGCACAGCGCACTTGAAAGCTGGGGGATCACGGTCGAAGAGCTGCATTCGTTGGCCATGGATAATCTGATTCGCCAAAGCCAATCGATCCAGGCGCACGCCGCTCAGGATGATGACGGCGGTGTTAATCTCATCCTCTTCCAGACGTTGGACGGCTACGACGCCACACGGCTGCTGCTGCCGTCGCTGCACGAGAAGCTCCGCGAGCACTTGGGCTCGCCCTTCGCGGCGGCCATTCCGAATCGGGATATTCTGCTCTGCTTCCGCAACGATCCGGACAACATTCGCCGGATCAAAAACCAAGTGGCGGATGATTATCGTGCACGGCCGTATCAGGTCAGCGATGCGCTCTTTCTGGTCACCGCCGACGGCATTGCGCCGAATCTGGCAGTCGTCGAGCCTTAGACGCCTTAATGGTCGGCTGCAGTGTCTTCGTCGACACTCTGCACTACTGTCACCGGCCCGAAGACACCGCAGTCCAGCTGATCCGGCGACCAGCACCGAGTCGGGCTCCACGTCGACAAGTGATTCACCAGCGTGTTGGTGACGATTAACTCGATCCGATTGGTGCCCGGCCGCAGCAGCGTCGAAATATCAAAACGATACGGCGACATAAATCGAATCCCGACGGAACCGCCGTTGATGAACGCCTCGACAGTTCCCCGCACCCGGCCTAGATCGAGGGAACTCGAAGGACCAACCGTCGGCACATCAAGGTTTGTGACCATTCGGATCGCGCCCGAATACGAAGACAGCCCCTGCTCGATCCAATTCCCAATCTTTATTGAGCCTTGGCCGAACCCGTAAGTGATCGGCCCGCTTACCAGGCCACCGCCGAGTTGGCGACTATTGATTCGAAGTATCGCCCGGCGACTTGGTCGGTCATCGCCGGAGAACTCTAAATCCGCCCCGGCGCGCCACGGCCATGACTTGCCGTCGATCCAAAGTAAGACGTCGCTTGCGTCCACCAATGGCACCGTCATCGAGATCGCCCCGGGCGGGATCATCCATTCCAGCCACTGGGTCGCCGGCCGCTCCAGAGGCGGCGCCAGCGGTAAGTCCAGCACCCTTGGCTGCCCGCCATCCAGCCAAGCGCTGCCGGGCAACGGGTGCGGCCGGCGCCTCAAGTGCCAAGCCGCGCCGTCGGCGTCCTGCTTCGGCTGAATTGCAACCGCCCCGGGCGGGCCGCCGTCGATGCTCACCTGCCAATGGCGGTCCGACATCAACGCAAACGCGCCCTGATCTGTTTGGATCTCCGCATCGACCAAGACCGGCGCGACGCTGGCCGGCGATGACACCTCAATTGCCACCTCGTGCTCGCCGGCCGGCAGTGCAGGGACGGCGTAGCGTTGTCCCCGCATCTGAAGCCGATACGGATCAAAGCCGCCCTGCCGCCCGAGCACTTGTCCAGCGATCGACAGATTCAGCTGCGCCGCACTCGCGACGAGCAGCGTTCCACCCTTGATCGCCCTCTCGCTGCGCATCATGGCGGTGTAGCGAAGACGCTGGCCGAAGATCGGCTTTTCCGGCGTGATCAGTCGCTCAGGCCGATCAAACAAAGCCGCATCCGTCGGATCGAAAAAGCACCAGAAGGCCCGCACCGTCGCGTTCGACGCGGCGGTCAAAATTAGCTCGATCTTGTTGTCGCCGGCGTGCAGTCTCAGCGGTACCTGCCAGCCATATTCCGATCCGTCGGCAGCGATGGTTTGTTCACGATGGCGAACGGCCTTGCGTGCGTTCGCGCCGATCTGAAGCAACACCTCGCGCTCGTGTTCTGCGAAGACAGCGAATCGAACCGTCGCCGACTCGCCGGCCGGCAGCTTACCGAGGTCGATGAATTCTTCCGGCACATGGGCCTTTGGGCCAAGCGTGAGCTGATGCAGCTTGTCGTGATCAATCCCGAATTGCGGCGAATACACCAAAGGCTCTTGCCGGCCATTGCTGAAGGCAACATCGCCTCGCACGCCGAAGGTCGCGTGAATCGTTTCTGCCGATGCCGGCAAGCCCGCTTGCCACGATGCATCATCCGGCGCGATCATCCAACGGAGAGTGGGCGTCGTAGGAAGACGCCGCTCAGGGCGCTGTGGATCGTAGATGTCGGTGTACAGCTCCGGTAGCGTGGGGATGAACTCGCAGGCCCATTGCGTCGGCAGCGCCAGCGTTTGAGATGGCAGTACTGGAATTGCCTCCGCGCCCTCTGACGATGCCTCTGTCCAGGCCAGAACGGCCATCGGCGCGCCCCCGAAGTCGATTTTGACTGTCGTCTGATCACCCGTTGCGTGCGTCGCGATGGATCGCATGCTGCCATCCACCGGATCAAATCGGCGAACGTCACCGACGCGTAGACCGGCCAAGGCAACCTCGACGGTATCCCGATACCGCTCGGGAACGATCGTTGTGTGTTCCATCGGCGCGAACCAGCTATCCCATTTCACGACGGTGGCCATACCCGAAACGGCTGGCACGAAGAGTATGTGCGTGTCGCCGTCTCGCCGGTGAAGGAATTGCACATCGGCGCGAACCGGCCGCGGTAGATCCGCCAGCGCATCGGCCAGGCCATCCGGCGATGGCAGGCAGATCACGCCGGGAATCGATTGCCATGGGAGCGATTGGCCCGCTTCTGTTTCGATCTTGTCTGATCCAATGACCACCACCCGCCCGCCGTTGCTGGCGAATGCCGTCACCTGCTTCAGCGTCTGGGCATGAAGCATCGTGATCGCCGGCAGAACTATGGCGCGGAGCGGCTGGCCGTGAACGATGAGTTCTGGGCCGTTGATCGTTGCCGTCTGGATTGCGGGTTCATCAAGCACATGGTGATCGATAGCAGCCGCATCGAGCGCACCAGTGCGCACCTGATGCCATCGCATTGAACCGAGCACCTCATGAAATAGTGTGTCGGCCGTCTTGGCGGTATCGAATACCGCCTCTGCGCCAATTGCGCTTTGCGCCGTGGCGGTGGGAAACAGCACTCCAACGCTGGCCTGCTGCACGCCGCGGCTGAGCAGTTTCGTCAGCCGCGCGATCATCTCGGCAAAGCCGCGATAATGCATCGCGTACGGCTGCCGCCAGCAGGTGGACGGCGGCGCCCATTCCCACCAGCCCTTCCGCGTGGAGTAATAGATCGCATGCGGGTTGTAGAGCGTCACGCCGGACCGCAGGTACGGCAGCAGCCAATCAAAGGTGTCGGCAAGGGTGCCGCCCCAGCCGCTGGTGTGGAAGCCTTCCAGCCACACGCGTGGCCGATCGTTTAGGAATGCGATCGAAGCATGCAGCTTGCCGTTGCCGTGTAGATCGCTGCCGGGTAGTGCGTACCAGCGCTGCGTCTGCATGTAGTCGGCATATTTTTCGATACAGCCGAGCACGCGGGCCTCGCGCGCCGGGCTTTGCTGGTCATAGCCGCACTGCATGCCGTACGACTCGTACCACTCGAAACACGGCTTGAAGAACGCGGCCTCGGCGAGGTTGGCGCGGTGCTGGTGAAAATGCAGTCGCGTCCGCCGGGCCGCAGCGTTGCCTTCTTCGAAAAGATGATGCACGACCGATTCCAGGCGATAGCCAAACACGGCCGCGAAGGAATCGGCGAAGGTTGGGCCCCATGTTGGCAATTCCGGCAGCTCGTCTTGAAAGCTGCCGACGATCGTTTTGCCAATGTGATCGGGCAGCCGCCGCGCGTATTCGCGATGCACCGTGTCGAGCAGCGCCTGGCACGCGATGGGATTGAAGTAGTCGTAAGCTTGCCGGACCGAATAAACGAGGCGCAGCCGCCCCGTCGCGGTCGCATTGAACTGCACGCGGCGATCAATGATGTCGACCGACTGAACACGATCGCCGCTGAGAAAATAAGCATGGATCGGAGTACCGATATCCGGACAACGCATTTCCAAGAGGCCTTCGCCATCGATTGAAATGCTCTTGAGCCGCTGGGCCGACCACTCCGGGTGCGCGGCCACCAGATCCGTCTGAAAATTCGCGCCGCTAAACCCGATCTGGTCATAAAACCAAACGAACAGCCCGATTTCCCGGGCGTAATCGCAGACTTGCCGGAAGACATCCCACCAGGCCTCCGACAGGAACGGCGGGTCGTCCGCATCGGATCCAAACATCGCGCCGCTGGGCGCCAGGCCGATGACCACAAAATTCCGTAGCCCCATCGCCCGCATCTGGTCCATCTGCCAACGCATCTTCGGCAGATGCAGTTTCTCGCCGCTCCACCACCACGCGGGCACGGGTGTGTAGCGCGGATCGGGCTCGGCGAAAGGACGCAGATAGTCGGCAGCGTTCACGTTGATCCTTACCGCCGAGGCCATGAGATGTTTCAGGCGCGCAAGTCTTTACTCGTCGCCAGCGCCACCACGCGGCCCTGCTCGCCGACGGCGCAGTAGTAGTGGTAGACGACGCCATCGTGCTTGATGACCCATGGCTTGTGGGCGAAGGTCTTGTCCCACGGCTCACTTGGTTCAACCAAATGCTGACCCTGCCATTTGGTCCAGTTCACCAAGTCACGCGAGACGGCGAAGGTATCGAACGCCTTGGGTTTCCAGACGTGGCCGAAATAGAACATGACCCATAGGTCGCCGATGCGCGTGATCTGCGGGTCGCCACTAATGCCGGTGATGTTGTCGACGACCGGCCCGTCGCCGTAGCGCTTCCAGTGGATCATGTCGTGCGAGAGCGCCATGCCAATGCGCTCCCACCCACGGCCGACCTGCTTGCCGTTGTAATACATGACGAATGGCGCACCGAGCGTCTCGGCCTTGTCCCAGATGATGTTGCTTTTGTAGAGCGTTTTCGCTTCGAAGGGCCGGACGTCGGCATCGCTGGGCTGCATCACCGGATTATTCGGCAGGCGCGTCCAAGGCTCGGCCTTGTCCGGGTGCTCGGTGTAGGCAAGGCCGATTGAAAGCGGATCCGTTTCGTAGCCCTGCTGGTGCCCGCCGAGGTAGCTCAGCCAGTACTTGCCGTCGAACGATTGTAGCTCAGCGGAGCCGCCCCATGTGAAATCCTGCAGCGCAATCCCGCCGTCCGCCTGCCAACAGTCCCAAGTATCTTTTGCGAACGGCAGCACCTTGCCGAGCGGCTCCCACTTCAGCAGATCGTCACTGACGGCCAGCATCGTCTCGTAACCGATCTTGTCGGTGATCTGGACGAACAGCATGTACCAACGGCTGCCAAAGCGGAACACGCTCGGGCAGTCGTAAAAGGTCTTATCGTCGGTAGGCTTGAGAACGATGCCGTACTTGAACGGCGTTTTCGTTTCATCGAAAACGCGCTCCATTTCGGCGTCAGAGATGTCGGTGGCGGCCATGCAGCGAGCCTAGCCGAGAGAAAACGGCTTTGCTAACAGTTCTGCGCAATTGTCTTACTGTTCAACGAGCGTGTCGTAGACTTGGGCGACTTCCTGCCGGTCGACCACGCCCAGCTCTTCCAAGGCCAGAAGCGCGGCCTTCTGCTCGGCGGTCTTCTTATTTGGGGCCCAGGCGCCATTGAAGCGCCGGCCATTGATGATCACGCAGACTTCGAAGCACTTGCTGTGGTCGGGACCTTTTTCGTCCAGCAGTTCGTACAACGGCGCGGCCCCGAGCGTCTTTTGGGCGTGCTGCTGAAGGAGGGCCTTGTAGTTGTGTTGATGCAGATTGGCGAAGACGTCCTCCACCTTTTGCGTCATCGTGCGAAGGACATAGTCCTTGACGACCTCAAACCCGCCGTCCAGATAGATGGCTGCGACAACGCTCTCATACACCGCGGCGGCCAAGGATGATGGCATCGCTGCGCGGTTCGAAATGCCCTTACCAATGATCAGCAAGTCGGCCAAGCCGGTTTCGATGGCGACTTCCGCACAAATCTTCCGAGACACCACAGCCGACTTGATCTTGGTCAAGTCGCCTTCCTGAAGGTTCGGAAAGCGGCGGTACAGCAATTCGCAGATAATCAGGTCTAGAACCGCGTCGCCGAGGAACTCCATCCGCTCGTTGCTGTTGAGCCGATTGTCCGCAATGGAGGCGTGCGTGAGAGATTCCTTCAACAGGTGGGCGTCAGCGAACGAATAGCCGAGCACTTTTTCGGCGTGAGCCTGATGATCCGGAAGCACGAGGAGACTTTCTGTTCAAATGCCTGGCGACCCACTCGCCGGCAGTAATTCTCATATGCAAATTATACGTCATAGCCCCTTTGGTCAACGAAAATCGGCCCTGACGCGTCAGTTACGGACGGTCGGCGGTTGACACCGTCCGTGGATGAGATACAAATACCGACCCGGATTCGACCCGCCTCGGCGGTTCGTTATTTCGGCAGTAGCTCAATGGTAGAGCAGCCGGCTGTTAACCGGCTGGTTGTAGGTTCGAGTCCTACCTGCCGAGTTTGGTATAAACTCAATCCGAACGCTGATTTAAGCGTACCTGCCCGTGTGGGACAGAGCGGATCTGAAAGGCCTGATAGACGGATTTATTCCGTCAATCGCTTTCGGAGTCCCGTGTATGTCCAGATATTCATCCGATCATGTTCCCACGTACCGCCTTCACCGGAAGACCGGGAAAGCTGTTGTCACTATCGCGGCAGGGATCACCTGCTGGGACCGCACGGCTCGCCCCAGAGTCGACAGCAGTACGAACAGTTGATCTCAAAGTGGTACGCGTCCGGCAGGCAGGCCGACGCGTACCATCACCGACAGCAATTGTCCGCATCTCACGCCTCTCCGACCGTCGAGGACCTCATCGCCGCCTTCTGGGCACACGCCCAAAGCTACTACCGCGACCGTCACGGCCGACCGACGAGCGAACTGAACAACTACCGCTATGAGCTGCGGCTGCTGCGGAAGCTTTTTGGAGGGACGCCCGCGACGCACTTCGGTCCCCTTTCACTCAAAGCCGTCCAGCACGCGATGATCGCCAAGTCCTATGGCCGTAAGTCGATCAATCGCCGCATCAACCGCCTGCGGCACGTGTTCAAGTACGCCGTGGGCGAGGAACTCGTCCCCTCCTCGGTCTATGAGGCCCTTCGGACCGTCAGCGGCCTTAAAGCCGGGCGGACCGCCGCGGTCGAGACTCCGCCGGTGCGCCCGGCGACCGAGAGTCGGATCAATGCGGTCATCGCAGTCGCGGGCCGGCATATCGGCACCCTGATCGAGCTGGGTTCGGTGACGGGCATGCGTC
>JAQGHK010000307.1 GCA_028288875.1 Phycisphaerales bacterium
TTGTCCTGCATCAGGCCGCCGATGACGATCGTCTGGCCGCTCTTCACGCCGACGCGGCTCTGGGCGCTGCGCTTGGCGATGATCGGCTGGCTGACGTTCGGGCCGGTGCTGATGCTGTCGCCGGTGAGCGTGCTGATTTCCGGCGCGACGTCGAGGATGACGACGCCGTCCGGGTTCACGTGCGGAATCACGTCGAGCAGGATACCAATGTCGCGGTATTCGGTCGTGTTGATCTGCTGGCCGGCATCGGTCACACGGCTGTCCGTGATAAACGGAATCGACTGGCCGACCACAATACTGGCCAACTGATTGTCGGACGCGAGGATGTAAGGACGGCTCAGCACGTCGAGCTTGCCGGAGGTTTCCAACGCGCTGATCGTGGCCTGGAAATTGGTTTCCAGCAGCTGAACGACAAGGCCCGTGCCGGTGGGCACGATGCCGAAGTTTGAGCCGCCGATCGGTCCGAGCGTGCTGGCTCCGTTCGGCCCAAGCGTCGTGCCGTTGCCGGGCTGCACGGCGTTGCTGGTGTCGGCACTGGTGCGGCCGGTACGCAGATTGAGAACCGACAATTCCGCGCCGATGTCGGACGTATTATTATGCGTGACTTCCGCAAACAGAACCTTGATCAGCACCTGCTGGACGGGCTTATCGAGCTCATCGAGAACGGTTTTCACACGCGAATAATTCGCGGGGGCCGTGCGAATGAGGAGCGAATTGCTGTCGGTGTCAGCAATGATGCTGATTTCGCCGGACAGATCAGACGCGGCCTGCTGGGCCTGCTGGCTCAGGCGCTGGCTGTTGCCACCGCCGCTGGTCACACGAGCGGTGTTGCTGCTGCCGGTGTTCCGATTTGCCGTGCCACTGCTGACACTGCTGCTGTTGGTCGACCGCGAAGCCGTCAACCGATCGGCATTGCTCTGTGTGCTGCGGTTCGAAATCGTTGTGCCATTGAACAGGGCGTTGAGCACTTGTTCGATGTTCAATGCCTGCGCATTGCGAAGGCGGTAAACATAGACGACCTGATCGACGGCCGGGTTGGCATCGAGTTGCTTGATGACGGTATCGACGATCTTCAGCGTGTCGGCCGGCCCGCTGACGACTACGCTGTTGGTGCGCGTATCACTGCTGGCCGTGACTTTGCCGCTGGTGCGGCGGTTGTTGCCGCCACCACCACCGCCGCCACCGCCACCGAAGAATCGACCGAAGCCGCCGCCAAAACCGCCACCGCCGCCGCCGTTACCGCCGCCGCCTCCACCGCCGCCACCTTGAGCGGCTGCGTTGCTGCCTTGGGTACGGGCGTCGCTGAGATTACCGAACACATCATTGACCAGCTTGGCCGCCGAGGTGCTGTCGGCATAGTTCAGTTTGAAAACCTTCACGTCGACCTGGTCGGCCACGCTGGTATCGAGCGAGGCGACGATCTTCACCACACGCTTAATGTTGGCCGACGTGTCCGTGATGATCAGCACGTTGCTGCTGGCGTTAGAGGTGAACTGCGCGTCCGGGCTGATCAGCGGCTGAAGATCGGTTTTCAGCTGCGTGCTGTCGCTGTACTTCAGCGGAATGACCTGGGTGATCAGCGTGTCGGTGTCGGCGATCTTTTCGGGATCGGCACCGCTGTAGACCGGGATATTCAGTGTCTTGGCGGCGTTGAGATCGACGATCTTCAGGATGCGGTCCTGCTGAATCGCTGCGTAACCCGTGCCGGCGTTGCGAAGCACGGTGTTGAGGAGCGGAATCGCTTCGTCAGCCGTGATCGGCTGTTTGCTGACGAGTGTGACGCGGCCTTCCGGGCGAACCTGTTTGACCACGATAAAACCGGCAGTGGTCGACAACTCGTCGAGCACGGTGTCGATCGAC
The DNA here is from genome assembly GCA_028288875.1 of Phycisphaerales bacterium. Taxonomy (GTDB): domain Bacteria; phylum Planctomycetota; class Phycisphaerae; order Tepidisphaerales; family Tepidisphaeraceae; genus RYN-431. The sequence goes on from JAQGHK010000307.1 coordinate 1,861, forward strand.
GCGTCCTGGAAATTCAGGGTCAGTCGGCCGTTGCGCGCCTGGACGCCGGTGACGTCACGGTTTGGGCGGGTGGCCGGACCACTCTGCGATGCGGCGGGCGCGGTCGTCGGCGCGGACTGCGATGCACCATCGGTCGGCGGCACGACCTGCGCGCCGGCCGGCATGTCAGCGACAAGCTGCGCGACCACGACTGCCACGGCGAGGGCGAAGCGGGGCGAGCGACGGGTGACCGTGCGGGCGGCGGGGCGGCTGGGCGAAAGCGTCATCTGCGGTTCCTTGGGCTGTTGCGAGTTCATTTGCCACCCCGTTGCTGCATGCGGCGGAGCTTCATACGCTCTTCGAGCGAGCTGCCGCTGGGTGAGGGCGTGGTTGGTGCGCCATCAGCGGATGGCGAGGTGGTCGGCGTAGAGGCGGCGATCATTTCAGCACTCATGCGAGCGCCGCTGAGGTTCTGCCCGATCTCCACCCAGATCGCGCGTCCCTCAACTTCATAGGCGATCGCGTCGATCGCGATCTCAACGATGTGGCCGCTGGCGATCGAATCGCCGGGAGCGACGCGGATCAGTTTGCTGGTCCGGGTGTTCTCGAGATATGCATGCAATTCGTCGTTCTCGATCGCGACGCCGCGCAGCACGATGGCTTTTTCGATGGCCTGCGGCGAGGTGGTATCGGGGCGCGGCGACGAAGTTCGCGGCTCTCGCACGTATGGCTTGTGCCGCTCACGTAAAAACATATTCCGAGAGCTCAGCACGCCGTAGGTGTCGTTGTAGTTTCCGGTTTTTTCCTGAGCGAAAAGCGGGGTCGCGCTCGCACCAATAATGGCAGCGGCGATCCAGAGTCGATAGTTCACAGGGCCCCCGATCGGTTACCGGCCATCGCCACCTTGGGCGCCACAGGCGTTTGATACAGCGTTGCCAACGTGATGGTCAGTGCCAGGTCGTCCACACCATCTTTCCGGCTGGATACCTCAAGGTCGTTCACACGAACGGGAATGTTGGCGGTTTGCAACTCGTACAGGAATCGGCCGATCTCCTGCATCGTGCCTTGGCCGCTGGCCTTGAGGAGGATGCGGTCATAGCCCTTTTCCTTTTCGGTCTTCTCGGCCTTCTGGCTGGTGAGCGAAAGCGACGCCCGTTGCGCACACTCCCGCACCCGGCCGAGCAACTGGCTCTCGGCGGCCGACGCGTCGGTCTTGACCGAGTCGGCGGCGATTTTTCGCCAGTCCTTCGAAGCATTGATGCGCCGACGCTTGGTCGTTTCGATATCGGACAGCGCCTGGTTGTGCTCGGCGATCAGATCGTCGGCCTTAGTCAGCCGATCGAGGTACGGGCTGAGCAGGTACGAATCGAGCGCGTAAAGCCCGACCACCGCGCCCAGAACAATGGCAATGGTTTTCTCTCGCTTGTTCATTTGGCCGCCTTTGCCGGCAGGGTTTTGGCTTCGTCGGCCTTGGCCGGCGGGGCCTTGGGCTCAAAACTGAAGTTGATGGAGAACGTTTTGAGCTTTTCCTTCGAGCCGCCTTCGGATTGCGTGGGCACGCTGACGTTCGTGAAGCTTGGATTCGCACTCAGTCGTGCCGCCAGATCGAGGATCAGCCGCGTGTCGCCGCGGTCATCCAGTACCTTGCCAACGAGCTGGTCATGGCCGTTGATGTTGTAGACGATTTTCGTCGCCCAAATCGGTTCGTCGTAATTGAACGCGAGTGTCGCCTGCCGCACGCACTCCAGCGCCGGCGGCCGATGATCGAAATAGGTGCGGCCATAGGTGAGTTGGTCGATCACAGCCCGCGCGTCCTTGGCGATCGGCTCCTGATCTTTCACCTGCTGAAACAGCTCACGCTCGCGGGCTTCTTGGGCAGACACGGTCGTGATCAGCCAGATAAAGCCGGCGACCACCAGCACGCCGGCCGCGGCGGCGAGGATCGTGCGCTGGCCGAACCGGGCCGGTGGGCGGTAGAGAAGCTTCGTGTCGTTGAAGTCGACCGGCAGGCCGCGCTTGTCGGCAGCGGCCACCGCGAGGGCAACGGCGGGCCAATGGGCGTGACTGGACAGGACCGAGCCATTTCGCGCACTGCTGTCAACCGAGATACCAAGGTCATCACCAAACGCCTGCGGCGGACGACTGAGACGGCCGGCCAGATCGGCATGCTGCGCCGTCGAAAGGCCGATGCCGTCGGCCAGCAGCACATCGGCCGCCGCGCCGCGCATCGTGAGATTGCGGCGAAGTTCCGAGCCAAGCGCTGCCATGTCGGGCGTTAAGGGTTGAAGGGTTCGCGGATTGCCGTTCTGTTGAACGACGAGTTCGGCCCCGTCATCCGACAACCGCAGCACGCTGCGATCGCCACCGGCGACCCGGGCTATGGCTAGGGCAGTAGGGCAGACGGCCTCCAAAGAAAGGCCGGCCGCTTCGATGAACTGGGTGACCTTGTCCAGTTGCGGCTTGAGCATGCCGACGAGCAGAACGCGGCTGGCATTCTTCGGATCGGGTGCGCCGGCATAATCGGCGACGAGTGAGCCGGCTTCGGCAAGGCTCAGCCGTTCGGCCGCGAGGCGAAGCAGGTCGGCCGCGCCGCCGACGTCGACCGGCGGCAGGTCTTTTTCTTGAGCGATCACCCAGCGCGCCGGCACGCCGACAACGGCCTTCTTCGCCGAGAAGCCGTGGCCGGCGAGGAAGGCGGCCAGGCTGGCGCCGGTGTCGGCCGGTTTATCGAGAAGGCGTGTGCCGGCCGGCGCGTCGAATCGGCCGACGCGCTGGACGGTCCGACCGGATTTTTCGGTCGACACCTGGGCCAGCACCGCCGAGCGGTCGCCGAGGACAAGGCTGATTACAGTTCCACCGATCGCCATCAACGCGCTCCTGTCGCCGCCGGCTGAGCCGTGCCGGTCGTCGTCTGACTGCCTGCCACTTGTCCATTGACCCCGAGGCCGGCTCTTAAATCGTCGAGAATACTTTTGTCCATCGGCCAACCGCGATCCGTCAGATCACGCCGATAGACGATCCGTGCCGGCGAAGAGGTCGTATCGACGACGATTCGCACGTGACGGAAACCCCGTCCGTTGCCGCTGGCCGCCACAATGTCGGCCGAATACTGCCGCCCTTGCCCGGTGACATGGCTGGCAAAGTCAGGAATGTTGGCGATATCCGGCACGGCATCGCGAACCCACCCGATGGTACCCGGATTCGCTGCTACCGCGTCAGTGCGGGCCGCCAGCATCGCATCGACATTCGTTGAGCTCAGCCCTATCGATCCTAATGTCAATAACACATCACGGGGTGCGGTGTTGATATTAATCAACCCCGGCAGCGACGTTGTCGTCGAACTGCCCGTGATGAACGGCTCAATCTTGGCCAGATCATCGGTCTGGAGGCGAACGAGATCCGCAAAGGCGAAGAAATCCGCCGATACGGTTCCAGCACCGCCGCCACCACCGCCACCACCGTTGCCGCCACCAAAGCCACCACCGCCGCCTTGGCCGCCGCCGCCGTTCCCGCCGCCATTGCCTCGGCCGCCACCGCCGCCGTTACCGCCGCCGCCGCCACGGCCGCCACCATTT
>JAQGHK010000135.1 GCA_028288875.1 Phycisphaerales bacterium
GGCGATGGCAAACTCACCGGCCACGCAGCCGGTGCAGGTGTCGGTGTCTCGGACCGACTGAGTGTGCCTTGCAATCAATAAAGTAAGCCCCGGATGAGCGAGTCTCATCCGGGGCTTTTTTGTTTGCGGATGCGTGTAGTGGCCAGCGTAATCGCCGTTCCGAAGCCGGTAAGCGGCGAGAAGGCTCGGCGGCTAAACGAGACATCTTAGTAGGCCGCGATGAGCACGGCCTGCGGGAACGCTGCGGTGACGATGCGGCGGTAATCTTCGCCCGCCAGCGCTCGAGCCTGCATGCACCACTGGCAGGCACCGACGCCGTGACCGAAACCATGGCCGTCGGTGAAGCGGATGGTGTCGCCGGCGTCGACCGGATTGAAATATCCGCTCCAGACCGTCGGGCCGTTGTTTGGGTCGGTGTTGATGGCCCAACGTAACTGCTCGGCTGTCAGGGCGTATTGCTGGTTGCGAACATCCGTCACCAGAAACGTGCGCGGCCGGCCGAATTGATTCACGCTGCCGATCGTGATCGACTTGATGCCCGGAAGGTTCGCCTCCGGCCGACCTTGTTTGACGCCCCATGCGCGGAAGCGGCGAGTCAGCTCGGCCTTACTCAGCGTAACCGTCGGCCAGTTGAAGCGCGGACTGATGGAGCACATTGTCCCAGTCGATTTCGCGGCCAGCGGCGGAATGGGCGTTTCATTGAATACATCAGCGGCTGAGCTGCTGACGCCGCCGCAGCAACTGCTGAAATACGCTTTGAAGATCCGCTCCTGCCCTACCGGCCCGTAGGCGGCGACGATGCCGCTGGTATCGGTCACGGCGGCGTTTGCCTTGGGGGTTTCGGCTTTCATGCCGCCATAGACCTGGCTGCGTTCGTCTGGCATCAGGTCCCAGGTTCGGCCGGTGGAATTGCTGCGGGCTTCGTAGAGGGCGTAAGTGCGGGCGATGACCGCCTGAGCGCGATAGGCCGCGGGATGCCAATCGGGTAGTAGCTCGCGGGCCAGCACGCCTTTGAGATACGACTCAACATCGACATCATTCACGACGTCGATCTGGTTCGGACTGACCGGGATGATCGTGTAGCGACCACGGTAGGCCGCGCCGTTGATTTTGACGGTTCCGTCAACCTCGGGCGCGATCATGAGCGTGACGGGAATCAGGGCCCGGTCATTGGTTCGCCAGCCGTTGCCGTCGAAGGTGAGATCCACGGGCTTGCCCGCTGGGAGATCGATGCCAACGGCCTTGCCGGTCGCGGCATTTCGCAGCGGTGTGGTGGTATCGGCCGTCAGTTGCACGCGCGGCACGCCGGCGAGTAACCGCACGCGGACGCGCGGGGCGGATTCATCGATTTGCGAGATGGGCGGCTTAGGCTGGCAACCGCCGGTGCAGCCCAACAACGCCGCCGCGGCGAGGAGACAGACGACGAGCAGTACATTGGACCACTTCGTCATTGGCTTCCTTGCCGCGGCGGCGAAAGTTAAGAGCGGAAAGACCGCCCCAAACTATTGCGGTGTTTTAGTGGCTGGTTTCCAGCCGGCGCAGATGCACACCCAGCGTACCCAGGATCTGCTTGATCTCGTTCAGCGAGGTGTGGCCGAAGTTCTTGCAGCCGAGCAATTCGTCTTCCGTGCGGCTGATGAGTTCGCCGACAGTGTCGATGTTCAGACGCTGCAGGGCCTTGCGGCTGCGGACGCTGAGCTCGAGGTCTTCGACCTTCTTGGCAGCCATTTCGGTGGCCGTGTCGTTCTGGGCCGGGGCGGCGCTGGTGGCCGTGACCGGGCGGCGGATGCCACCCACCGGAGCGGCCGGCTCAACGGCCTGACCGAGGCGCAGGCTCTTGCTGCTAAGCAGGGCCTTGATCTCGTTCAGACTGGTCTCGCCGAAGTTCTTGAAGCTGAGCAGTTCCTGTTCGGTCACGCGAAGCAGGTCGCCAAGGGACTTGATGTCCATCTTCTTCAGGCAATTACGGCTCCTCACGGACAGTTCAAAGTCCGAGATCGGCACGTCCATGACGATGTTGCCGCTACGGCGGGCGCGGTCGTCGTCATCGCTGTACGCGCTGCGGGCGCTTTCCACGTCCTTGATGAAGAGGCTGGCGCGCGGGTGATTCGAGTCGGTCTTGAGCACCGCCATCAGGCAGCGGCGGCTCTCTTCGTACATGTTGTTGTCTTCGTACAACACGGCCAAGTTGAGCAGGGCCGAAATGTGCACGGGTTCGCTGGTGCAGAGGCGCTCGTAAAGTTCGATGGCCTTGGCGTCTTCAGCGCGGCGGTCATAGAGAACGGCCAGGTTAAAGCAGGCCAGTTCGTGATCGGGGTTTTCGTTCAGGGCGCGTTCATAGAACTCGATGCCCTTCTCGGGGTTGCCATCCTTCTCGGCCTGGACGGCCTTCAGGTAATATTCTTCGGCGGCACGGTCATTGACGGCGGCGACAGTGTTTGCGTTCATAATCAAAGAGCTCCAAGACCAACCGGCAGAGACCAACTCGCGGCGACGAATCCTGCAGGAAAGTCACCGCGACGAACAGACGAAAAGGCCGGAGTGGGATTCGAACCCACGAATACGGGATTTGCAATCCCGCCCCTTAAACCACTTGGGTATCCGGCCGGCGCAGACCGGGCAGTGTAGCTGAGGCGATTTTTTGTGTCAAAACGTCGGATCAAACCTCTGTAGCGACTTTAAAACGCAGATACGAACAGTGGTTCCGAGTCGTTCGCGGCTTCGCCTGAGCGAAGGCTCTTAAGGCGGCTCAGTTGGACCGCAACTCTTTGCAAACGAAGGCGATGACGAAATGTTTGAAGTCGTGATCTCCTATCGGCGTCCGTTATATTGATGACCATGCGTAAACGTCCCGCCATCATCGACTCGCTCGAAGCCCGCCACATGTTCGACAGCCTGACGGCTGGCGTGACGGTCGCCACCTCGGTGACGACCCGAAGCACGCAAAAGAATTGGTCGATCAATCTAGTCGCCGGGCAGGCGATCATCGTCGCGGGCGGGGAAACGGGCACTTCAGCCTTTCAACCTCAGCTGATCCTGATCACACCGAAGCACAAAGCGCTCGCCCGCTCGGTCGGCGACAGCGGCGCGTTCATCAGCAGAATCGCTCCGATCAGCGGCACCTACGTCGTCCGCATTCGCGACACCGATGGCACGCACTTCAGCGGCGTGACCGTGACGGCCGCGTTTACCGGTAGCTCGCCGATCGTCGACGGCGACGACGCCAGCACCGAACAGAGCGGCCGGCGCTTCGCCGCGACGATTTCGGCGGGCGATCTGGACGTCTGGCGCATCCCCGCGAGCGGCAAGCAGTTCCTAAGCGTCGTGGCCAACGAAAACACCAATGGCAGCAGCGTCGGCATCGGCGTGGCGATCCTCGGGCCCGATGGCGCGGGCGTGACCGCTAAGGAAAGCGAAACGGGCTTCGCGATCGATGTGCCGAACGTGAAGGCCGGCAATTACTACGCCGTGGCCTACGAACCCGGTGCCAACGCCACCGGCCGTTACGGCATCGCGTTCGGCCTGACGCCGGGCGTGCAGACGACCGAAGACCCCGACACCCAGACCCCGCTAGTCAGCGGCGCCACCCGCACCGGCGACCTGCCCAGCGGCGATATCGATCTCTTCCAGCAAACCCTGGCAGCAGGGAAAACCCTGACGGTGACCCTCGCCCGCAACGGCAGTTCCGTCACCCCGGCCATCCTCCTGATCGACCCGAACGGCAACCAGGTCGCCACCACCAGCGGCACGTCCACGACGCTGACCTACAAAACCACGATCGCCGGGACCTATTCCATCCTGACGCGCAACCGGGACGCAGACACCGGCGGTTCGTACAAACTGACGTACACGGTGGCGTAACGGTCCGTTTGGGCGCACTTGTTCGCCGGGAGGAATCCATGGTTTATAGTGACCGCATGCCGAATTTTGCCGCCGAGCCGCTCGAGGGCCGCCGTTTGTTTGCCAGCATCACCGCTGGCGTGACGCAAACCGTAGCGATCAACACAACCACGGCGAAGACGAAGGACTTCACCATCGCCCTAAAAGCCGGGCAGGCGTTTGTGGCGGCCGCGGGCGATCTGGGCACGACGTCCTTCACACCGGAACTGCTGCTGATCAGCCCCACCGGCCAGACGGTCGCCAATGTCGGCGGCGACAAGGGGGCGCTGCTCAGCACGACCGTCAGCACCACCGGCACCTACACGCTACGCGTCCGCGATTACAAGTCCGACCAGAGCGGCAGCGTCAAAGTCACTGCGTTTTACACCGGCGCGACCACCATCACCGATAGCGACGACGCTTCCACCGCCCAGAGCGGCCGGCGCTTCGCGGCGACCATCGAACCGGGCGATCTGGATGTCTGGACCGTCAACGCCAAGGCCGGGCAGTTTCTGTCGGTCGTGGCGACCGAAAACAGCGTTGGCAGTGCCCTCGATCCGGGCGTCATCCTCATCGGCCCGGACGGCAAGATCATCACGACCAAGACCAGCGAAACCGGCGTCAAAATCGATCAGCCGAGCATCAAAACCGGCAAGTATTACGCAATTGCCTTTGAAAGCGGCCAGAACGATACCGGCCGGTATGGCATCAGCTTCGCGCAGACCCCCGGCGTGCAATACACCGGCGACCCGGACACCCAGGCCCCGCTCGTCAGCGGCAGCACCCGCACCGGCGATCTACCCGGCGGCGATATCGACGTCTTCCAAGTTAGCGCCGCGGCCGGCAAGACCTTCAAGCTGACGCTCGCCCGCACAACCGGCAGCCTGGACCCCGAAATCCTGATCGTCGACCCGACCGGCAAAGTCGTCGCCAGTGCCAACGGCAGCACCAGCGCGACGCTCACCTACAAAACGCTCACCAGCGGCACGTTCAGCATCATCACGCGGGACCGCGAAGCCGACGACGGCGGCATGTACAAGCTGAGTTATTCGCTCACGTAACGCCACCCGGTGGCGCTTGACTTCCCCCGCCGCGTGCCCCAAAACGGACGACCCGAAAGGTTCGTCATGTTTGCCCTCGCGGCTAAGGTATTTTCGAAGTGACTGCCGCCCCACCGCCGGCCGCCAATCTGGTGGCCTTGCCGCGGTTGACAAGTTCGCAGCTCAAAGCGTCCTTGCGCCTCGTCGGCTGGCTGGCCGCGTCATGGGCGTTGCTGCTGGTCGTCGGCTTTTTCATGCTACGAGATCCAAACGCGCTGGCCGCCAGTAACCGTGTTAGCCCGGCGCGGGCCGCGTTCATGTCGGTGAATGTGGGTGCCCTCGCCGGCTTCGCGTGCGATTTCGCCAAACCAGACGATTTCTCCAAACCCGTTCAAATCATTTTCGTACTTCAGATTCTTTCGGGCCTGCTGCTGAGCCTAGTCGGTGGCGGCGTGCTTCTGGCCCGGCTGCTGAATCGGCCGTACAGCGACGGCCAGATCACGGCGATCGCGCTGCTGATGATCGCGGCGGCGTTTGCAATTGGTGTGGCTACCGCTGACGTCGGCGGCGCGATCGCCGGCGGCTTTCGCGGATTGAGCGCGCTCGGCTGCGGCGGCATCCTGTTCGGCGAGGTGCCTCCTCCGGGCCCGCTGTTCACTGGCGTGCTGGTGCCGTTGAGCTTGATCGGCTCACTCGGCGTCGTGGTGATCACCGACATCATTCTCGCGCTGCGGCATCATCAGCCGCTGGGTGAACACGGCTGGCGCGTGCTGACGCTGACCGCCGGCCTTTACCTGCTGGCGATGCTGGCCATGCTGCTGGTCAGCCCGCCGGGGCCGGACGGGCTGGTCGGAAGTCTGCTGCGAAATGACGGCTTGTTCTGGGCGGCCCATGCGTGGGGGTTGCC
>JAQGHK010000315.1 GCA_028288875.1 Phycisphaerales bacterium
TGCAGATGCGCTCGATCGAACCATCCTCATGCGTCAGTTCCAACTGCGCCAATATCGCCGGCTGCTTGCCGTAAAACTGAAACGCACCATTGCCGATCTGGCCGGAATACCAGCCGTTGGCGATCGAACCACCGACGGCGTTCGCGCCGTTTTTAATCAGCGAGGTCACGTCGACGGCCTGATAGCGAACGCGTTTACGGTAATCGGTCCAATCAGGCGCGATGGAATGATCGCTCACCGGCTGGCCGTTCAACCGAAGCTCGTACAGGCCCAAAGCGGTGGCGTACAAGCGGGCTGTCACGACCGGCCGATCGACCTCAAACGCGCGGCGGAGTACCGGCACGGAAGCCTCGGGAATGCGGAGTGTTGCGTGTTCCCGCGCGCACGTTTCCATCTCCGGCCGATTGCCGATGGAATAGCGGACGACCAGCTGCTTCGGCTCATTCGGGGCCGCGTCGCCACCGAGTTGGTCGTTGTGCGCACCGACGCTTAGCTTGCCGTCCTTGACGCGTTTGGCCACCAATTCGGTTACATCGCGCGATGCCTTGTGATTCACGGCTTCGTAAGTCGCGCTGATGATCTTCAGCGTCTCCTCCGCGGCGGCCGGCGGCTCGGCGATCCATTTCGCTTGCCAGTCCGAAGGCTTCGTCAGGCCGGTTTCCCAGGTCGCTGTCGCGCTCCATGGGCCGGCCTGACCGTTACCGTCCCAACTACGCACGCGCCAGGCGCACGCCTGCCGCGATGCCAGCGCCTTGCCGGCGTAGTCGATCTGGTTTTGTTCCGAAGAAGCGACTTTCCCGCTATCCCAAAGGTCGGCCTTGCCGGCTGCCAATTGAGCGGGCGTCGTCGCGACCATGATCTGGTATGCCGATTGGCGTGCCCCGCGCGCCTCAGACGCCAGCGTCCAACTCAACCGCGGCCGCGGTACATCGACGCCGATCGGGTTGGTGAGATATTCGCAGCGAAGCGATTCCGTCAGAAGTCCGGAAACGGGCATGTTGGCCGCCGATCGATGAGTAGCGGCACAGCCGGCCATCAGGGCCAGCGGTGCCAGAAAGGTGATCAAAGCGAAGCGGTGAGCGATGTTCATTCGTGTCGTCCTCTGCAAGTCGTTCGAATCAGCCAGTCAAGCCGTTCTGCGGCCGCTTGTGATACTTCAAATAAGACCGGGATGCACTCGGCGATGACTTCGTAAGCGGCGACTGGGGGGATGTTATTGGCGTGAGTCTCAGATCGTTTCGACGCGGACCTGCTGCAGATATGGCTTATGCCCGCCGGCTTCCAGGCCGCTGGCGATGCGGGTGACGGCGTACGTGCCGAGCGCCGTCGACAGCCGTGCGGCCTCGTCCAACGGCAGGCCGTTTGCCATTGCGAATACCAAGCCCGCTACCATCGCATCGCCCGCGCCGACGGTGCTTTTGACCGCAACGGCCGGCGCGAAGGTTCGGACGGCCTGTTCGGCGGTGATGAAGATCGCGCCGTCTTCGCCCATGGAAATCGCCGCGAGTGATACGCCGCGGTCGGTCATCACCTCGCGAGCCGCCGCTACGATGTCGGCCGGTGTCGGCAGTTCTCGGCCGACCAGCTCCGCCAGTTCCGCGACGTTCGGCTTGGCCAGGTCCGGCGAAAATGCCAGTGCCGCCTTCAGCGGTGCGCCGCTGGTGTCGAGCGCCACTCGGCCGCCCTTGGCGCGGATGACTTCGATGAGCCGGCCATAAATGTCGCCGCTGACATCCGGCGGAACGCTGCCCGCCAGCACGACCCAACTGCCGGGCCGAACCATGGTGGCCAGACGCGTCGTCAATTCGTCGATGGCAGCCGCGGGCACCTTCAAGCCGGGAAAGTTAATATCCGTCGTCTGGCCGCTGGCATCGTCCGAAATCTTAAAGCCCGTGCGCGTCTCGCCGGGCACGCGGACGAATTGATCGTCGATGCGCTTCTGCGCGAACAGCAACTGAAACGGTTCGGCATTGCGGCTGCCCAGCAGGCCGGTGACGGTGACCGTCGCCCCCAGGTCGGCCAGCATTGTGGCGACATTCACGCCCTTGCCGGCCGCATGGGTCTGAACGTCCGCCACGCGGTTCACTTTGCCCGCCGCAAAGCCGGGAATGCTCAGCGTCAGGTCGATCGCCGGGTTCAGCGTGACGGTGATGATCGGTAGGGCAGTGTTCATCCGGGGTCCTTATCTGCGGTAAAGCGTACCTCGCCGAATTATTTTCTCACCATGTCACAGGCCGCCATGCTCGAACGTCATCATTGATGTCCGGACCCGTTTTGTACAAGGAGCCTGAAATGACTGAGACATTGCCCATGACGTCGCCCGTTCGCTATGACGTGGAATCCCCCGAAATCTTCAAGGCCATGATCGCCGCCAGCCAGACCATCACGGAAGGTGACTTGGACCCGCTGCTGAAGCACCTGGTGAAGCTCCGCGCCTCGCAGATCAATGGCTGCGTGTTCTGCATCGACATGCACCTGCGTGAAGCCCGCCATGACGGTGAAACGAATGACCGCCTCGATAAGCTGGT
>JAQGHK010000204.1 GCA_028288875.1 Phycisphaerales bacterium
GAAGCCATGTGTGCCGGCAAGGCGTTTGATAAGAATCTGCAGCTGATCGTCACGATCGCGCCGGATGTGCCCCGCCGTGTCCGGACGGATCCGACCCGCCTCCGCCAAGTCCTGCTGAACCTCGTCAGCAACGCGATCAAATTCACCAACCCCGGTGAAGTCCGCGTCGAACTCAGCCGTCGCTGCGGCGCGGGCGAGATGGCCGGCTTGCGGTTCGTGGTGAGCGATACGGGCATCGGCATTGATGATGAGCAACTGAGCCGCCTGTTCGAGCCCTTCACGCAAGGCGACGTCTCCACTACCCGCCGCTTCGGCGGTACGGGGCTGGGGCTGGCAATCTGCAAGCGGCTGGTCGAAATGATGCGCGGACACATCGTTGTCTGCAGCGAACCGGGCAAGGGCGCGCGGTTTGAGGTCACCATCGACGCGCCGCTAAGCGGCATCGCCCCGACCGCCCCCGCCGCGGCGGCTCTCGCCCTGCGGCCGGGTCTGCGCGTGCTGCTGGCGGAAGACGGGCCCGATAACCAGCGTCTCATCGCGTTCTACCTCCAGCACGCTGGGATTGAATACGACGTCGCCGACAATGGCCGCATCGCAGTGGATCGCGCGATCGCCGCCGACGCCGCCGGCCGGCCGTTCGATCTGGTGCTAATGGACATGCAGATGCCTGAACTGGACGGCGTCGCCGCGACGGCGGCCCTGCGAGCCGCGGGCTTCAAAATCCCGATCATCGCCCTGACCGCTCACAGCACCGAGGAAGCCCACCTGCAAAGCCTCCGGGCCGGCTGCTGCGAGCACATGGTGAAGCCGGTCAATCACGATACGCTGATGCATGCCATCGCTACCCATACCGCACCGGCCGCCGTGGCCGCCGACTCAGCCGTGCTGACCAGCCAGTTATCGGGCGACCCGCGCTTCAAGGCGCTGATGGACGGCTACGTCGCAGAGCTCCCCGATCAGGTTTCAGCCCTGATTGAACTTTCGCGTGGCGAACGTGATATCGCCTTGCGGCGGCTGCTTCACCAGATCAAAGGGGCCGGCGGCGGGTACGGCCTTTCGGCACTGTCATCTGCGGCGGCGGCGGCGCAAGCAGCTTTCGATGAATCGGATGTCAATTCACTGACCAAAAGCGTCGATCAACTCATCAGGCTGATGCGTTCGGTGCAAGGCTACGACTCGGGACGGGAACGGCTTCATGCTGCAGCGCGTATTGATCATTGATGATTCGCCCCAGATCCACCGCCTCGTTGAGGCGTGGCTGAAGAGCGACGTCATCGACTTGGCGACCGCCCCCACCGCCGCCGCCGGCCATTCGATGGCCGTGACGTGGCAGCCGGACCTGATTCTGCTGGACGTTGACCTGCCCGACCAGAGCGGCTTTGACCTGTGCCGCCACCTCAAGAGCGACGAAGCCTGCTGCAAGATTCCGATCGTTTTCCTCACCGGTGCCAGCAGCCCGGAAGACCGCGTGGCCGGCCTGAACCTGGGCGCGGTCGACTACGTCGTCAAACCCTTCCACCCTGCTGAATTCCAAGCCCGCGTCCGCGCGGCCCTTCGCACGAAATACCTTCTGGACCTGCTGCAACAACGCGCCCAGATCGACGGCTTGACCGGTCTGCGCAACCGCAGCTTCCTGGACGAGCGCCTCGCCACCGAATTGACCATGATCCGTCGCCACGCCCGGCCGCTGTCATGCATCATGATCGACGTCGATCACTTCAAGGCCGTCAATGACTTGTACGGACACGCCACCGGCGACGAAGTGCTGCGCGGCGTCGCCGACGTGCTCATCCAGACGACCCGGCTCGAAGACATCGTTGCCCGCTACGGCGGCGAAGAATTCACGGTGCTTACGCCCGGCACGGATGCGGCCGGCGCCGCGATCCTGGCCGAGCGGATTCGCGATGGAATCGAAAAGCTCAGTGTCAGCCGCGGCGCGACGGTCCTGAAAGTCACCTGCAGCCTCGGCGTGGCCACTTACGACCCGGTCCATTCCAGCACGCTGATTCACCACGCCGACACCGCCCTCTACGCCGCCAAGGCGAACGGACGCAACCGCGTGGAAGTCTTCAGCCCGTCCATGCTGCACCAGCCTGAATTCCAGGCCGCGTAACGACGCGGCCGACTTTTCCGGCATCCCGACCGGCCGGCATCCCGTACGATCAAGTGGATGCAGGACCGCCCTTCCCGATTTACGCCGATCGCGACCTTCATGCTGAGCGTCGTGGTGGTGCTTGTCGTTGTGGCAGTTGCAATGCGGTCGCATTCCACGCCCAAGGCCGACACCTTCGTCAACGACTACATCGGCCGGCCCGCGCCGGATTTCACGCTGCCGGATCTGGACGGGAATGCCGTCTCGCTGGCATCCCTGAAAGGCCAAGTGGTCGTCCTCGATCTCTGGGCCACCTGGTGCCCACCGTGCATTGAGGAACTGCCCATCGTCACCGGTATTACCGCCAAATACGCCGCCCAGGGCGTTACCTACAAGGCTGTGAATGTCGGCGACTCACCCGATCAGGTTCGCGCATTTTTGAGCAGCCGCAAGATCGCCCCGCCGGTACTGCTGGACGAGAAATACCACGTCGGCGAACTATACGGCGCGCAGTACATTCCCCTGCTGGTCGTGATCGACCGCAGTGGCCGAATTGTCGCGCACGGGAACGTCGCGCCGGACGAAGTGGAAAAGACCCTGCCCGAGTGGATTGAAAGCGCGCTCAAAAGCGGTCAAGCTTCCTGACGTGGATGAAGCTTCGCTGCAACTGATCCGTGACGTGTCCGACCTCACGGGTGGCGACGCGCCGGATTGGACCGACGCCGCCGCCCCAACTCTTCAAACGCCCGCAGACGACGCGCTATACTTCATCGGTGTCATCGGCGGCAAAGACGTGGGCAAGTCCAGCCTCGTCAATGCCCTGCTCGGCCAAGCCGTTGCCAACGTGTCCGCCCATGGCGAAGGCACGCGCCGTGCGCTCGCCTACGCCCACAAGGACGATGCCCCCGCGGTGCGGGCCATGCTTGGGGCACAGGTGCCGGAGCAGTTCGACCTAGTAACGCACACCATCGACAGCGCCCGCCGCCGCGTGCTGCTGGACCTGCCGGATATCGACAGCGTGTGGGCCGGCCATCTGGATCTCACGCGATCGCTGCTGCGCCACATGCTCTTTCCGATCTGGGTGCAGAGCGTCGAGAAATACGCCGACGCGCAGCCACTGCAACTGCTGGCCAAGGTCTCGGCGGGAAACTCGGCGGAGAATTTTCTGTTCGTGCTGACCAAGGCCGATCTGCTGGCCGCGCGGCATGGCGTGCCAGCCGTGGAGGAATTGAAGGCCGACTACGCCGAGCGCGTCGGCCGGGCGTGCACGCTGACGGAGCCGCCGCGTGTGTTCGCGGTCGATTCCCTGCACGGGCGGTTTGATCTGGATGCGCTTCGAGAGATGGCGCTAGCGGTTCGCAGCGAGAAGGCCGTCGCATCGGCTCGGCAACTGGCCCGCCAGCAACAGGCCAAGACGCTGCATCAGTGGCTGTTGCAGCAGCGTGTCGACGACCGCCTTGCCGCCGCCCAGCGTCTGCTGAGCGAGGCCGAGTCTCTCATCGGCCTGCGTTTGGCCGAGCCGCTCACCGACCGCGTGACCGCCGCCCTCGCCGCCGACGGCGCGGCCCGCGGCGGCCTAGTCGAACCGGCCGTCCGCAGCCGCCTGAGCTATTGGCCGATCGTGACCGTGATCGACGCCGTCCTCGGCCCAGTCGTCGCCGCCTTTCGGGGCCGAAGTGCCCCGGCCACCAGCACGCCCGAAGGCAGTTCCGATACCGCCCGCCGGGTGCGCGGCGTCTTCTCCGATCTCGCGCAGCGTGATCCGCAACTGTTGGCCCTCTACGCGAACACGAAACTGTGGGAACACGACGCCTCAGAGCGGGCCGCAGCAACGCTGGATGCGCAGCTCGACGACGCGATCGATGCCCACCGCAAAACGATCCTCGTCGCCGCTGGCCGTCCGAGCCTGCTGATGCGGCTGCTCGCACCAATCGTCACGCTCGGTGCGGCTCTTTGGTTTCCGATCGTTCAACCCGTACTTGAGTTGTACCTCCAAGGGACCGTGACCGATTTCACGCGGGCTTCGCTGCTGCTGATCGTGCAGTTGCTGGGGGCCCAGTATCTCATCCGCAGCGTGGGCATCCTGGCGATTTACTTCGTGGCGCTTTGGATGCTGTTGCGCTGGGCCAGCTATCGCCGCGTCGATCGGGCCCTCCGGCAAAGCACCGACGCCACGCACCCCGCCGCCGCCGTGCTGACTTGGAGTGGCCGATTGCTCGATCCGCTGCGGCAGCACGTGACGAAGCTGAAGACGCTGGGCGATCGCATCGCGGCGGTAGGCACAGGCCGCGCCGCGGCGTAATACTCTGGGTGCCACGGGTCGGCGTACTCGCAGACCTGTGTCTTCAGGACTCAACCGACGCACAGGTCTCGGCGTACCGCGACCTGTGGCACCCATCAAAACCAGAACCGCCCGGACGCTTGGCGTCCGGGCGGTTTTTATTTCGTCGCAAATCTGGTGGCTTACACGCGGGCCCGCAGACGCAGGGTCTGCTCGACCGCCGGACGGCCGATTGGGTAGTACTGGAAGCCGTTTTCCCGCATCACTTCGCGGTTCAGGCAGTTGCGGCCATCAAAGATGATCGGCTGATTCATCGTCGCGGCGATCTTGCGGAACGGCAGCGTCGTGTACTGCGGCCAATCCGTGCAGAGGGCCACGGCGTCGGCGCCAACAGCGGCCGTTACCGGATCCGTCGCCCATTCCACGCCGCGGTCCTTGAACATGACCTTC
>JAQGHK010000271.1 GCA_028288875.1 Phycisphaerales bacterium
ACTGCTAAGCCGTTGGTCGGACGACAACAAGCCGTTGGAACCGCTCGACGCCAGTGAGTGTTATGCGCTCGATCGCGTACACGGCAAGCTACAGAGCATCTTGGTCGCTCCGCTTCAACCCGACTACCTTAGACAGGTTGATGCGGCAAGGCTGGAGCTTCGACGCCGCTGCGGTGAGGCATAGTTGCAACGAACCTGCCATAGGGCACACCCTAGGGTGCTTCGGATGGCGGCGGCTCGTTCAATCGAACATCCAGCGACGGCGGCTTCGGGCCGCCGGGGCGGGGGACGGGTGAGCCGGCCAGGCCGTCGTCGGAATCGCCACCGGCGGCGCGCCGGGTTTCGCGCTTGATGGCGTCATAGACCTCCAGCCGATGCACCGAGGTTTCTTTTGAGGCAATGATGCCGAGCCGCGCCTTCTCACCTCGGATATCGACGATCACGACTTCCACAATCGCGCCGATTTTTACAACGACGTCACGATGCAGCGTTTCGGTTTTTGCATCGAGCGTGCCGGGCGTGGTCGTCGACGTGGAACTGAACAGCAGCGAGACGGTGTCGCCGCGGACCTGCAGGACCGTGACTAAGCAATCGCCGACGGGACCATTGATCGCCACCGATTCGCCACGCACTCGGCTCATCACGAGCATTTGCACGCCTCCTCAGCATTCACGAGATCGATTCGCCAGAAAACCAACGGGCCAGAGTGAATTGGCGGCGTGACCATGGGTTGAGGTTCAGGATAACCGCCGCAGTTTCCCCGGGCGAGGCTGATGCCACCCGGCCGCGAATAGCCGTTTGGTGGCATCCGAGGTTAATCTCATAGGAATGGATGAGGGGATTACGGGGCGGATCGAAGCTTTGGAGCGGCGGATTCTCGAACTCGAGGCGCGCCTCGGGTCGATGCCGGCGGGCAGCGCAGGGTCGACACTAACACCGCCGTTACCTGTACACCCTGCGCCGCTGACGGCCGAGCCTCCGAAAGCGCCGTCAGTTATTCCCGCTTCGCCGTGGAATGGCGGAGTGGACGATCGCGGGTATCCGCTGGATCCGATCCTAGCAGCCTCGGCAGGACCCGCCGCCCCGCCGCCCTCACCACTGCCGCCACCGTTGCCGCCGCGGAAGACCGCAGGGCCGATGCCGGTGATGCCGATGAAGCCGCCCGTGGCCGAGTCCGCGCAGGCGCGAGAGGCGCGGCTGGCGAGTGAGCTATATGCGGCCAACATGCGGGCGGCGTATGACGGCGGGCCACCGGCTTCGGCCGCAACGGGGCAGCCTACAGGCGCGGTTCAGGCCCACGGCATAGGGCAGCCGGCGATCGCTCGCACCCCGATCGCAGTCCAATCGGCCGGGCCGGCGGAGCATCATGGCTTTGATCTGGAACAACTGCTCGGCCTGAAGTTCGCCGGCTGGGTCGGCGCGATCATTCTGGTGATCGGCCTGGCGCTGGGCGTGAAGTTCGCCTACGACCAGGGCTGGCTCGGCGGCATGCCGAATTCGGTGCGATGCCTGATGATCGCGGCGGCGGGCGTGGCGATGATCGCGGCGGGCGAGTGGGTGTACCGGCGCATCAATCGCCTGTCGGCCACGGGGCCATACGGCGTGGGCGTGTCGATGTTGTTCCTCGCGGCGTTTGCGGGGCAGGCGTGGTACGGGCTGTACACACAACTGACCGCCAGCGCGCTGATGGCGATCGCCGCGGCTGTGGGCATGGCGATCGCCGCGCGGGCCGACCTTGTGTCTATCGCCAGCCTGGCCGTGCTGGGCGCGACGATCGGGCCGCTGTTTATGGGCGCGACGCAGCACGCGCCGCCGGGCTTCCGACTGTATCTGCTGGCCGTGCAGGTGCTGGCGATCGGGCTGTGCGCCTGGCGCGCGACGCCGAAATGGTGGGTGCTGCGGGGGCTGGCCCTGGTGATGATTTTCATTGCCGCGGGGGCGTCCGGCGAGCTGGACGCACCGCCGGCGCCGTTTGATTTAGGCGGCGTGATCTTTGTCCTCGTCTCGGCGATTCTGTTCCAGGGCGAGTTAATCTTCACGACCTATCGCCGCCGCCCTGGCCCGTGGGGCGAGCCCACGCGCGGGGCGATTTTCACGCTGCTGAGCACGGCCGTGCTTACGCTGGAACTGATGGCGTTCTTCCATTATCAGACGCCGAGCCGCCGGGCTCAGGTGCTGCTGTGGGCGGCGCTCACGGCCGCGGCACTCGGCCGAATTCTGGCGCGGCGAACGGTGGGCCTGATCCAACTGGGCCGTGGGTATTACGTGCAGGCGGTGCTGCTGCTGACACTGGCAATTCCGGTGGCACTCAGCGGGCCGTCGATGTTGATCGGTTGGATGGCATTGGCGTGCGGCCTGGCGGCATTGGCTGCAATGGCACGCGATCGGCTGGCCGCCATCGGCGCGGCGTTCGTGTGGTTGATCGCGGCGATCGGCGTGGTGGTCTGGGCGAATAACTACGCGGACTCCGCCAACACGTGGCTCACGATCGCCGGCGAAGCGATTCGGGCGAGCGTGGTTATCGCCGCAGTCCTGGCACTGGCCGGCCATGTTACGGCCTTAGGCCTCCGCCGTTCGCGGCCGGCCAATAGAGCGATTCACGCGCCGGACTTCGGCTTCGGCACGCTGATCGATCTGGCCGCCATTATCGCCTTCTCGACCGTACTGGTGGAATTCACTTCGCCGCCGTTTGCGACACGCGTGGGATTGGCTTACGCCCTGCTGCTCTGGGCCGCGGCGCTTGTGCCGGGCCTGGCGGTGCTGGGGACGATCTCGACGGCGCTGCTGGCGGCCGTCGCGGTCAAGTGGGCGGCGCTCGACGTGCTGCGTGAGCGATTCC
The DNA here is from genome assembly GCA_028288875.1 of Phycisphaerales bacterium. Taxonomy (GTDB): domain Bacteria; phylum Planctomycetota; class Phycisphaerae; order Tepidisphaerales; family Tepidisphaeraceae; genus RYN-431. The sequence continues at coordinate 2,840 of JAQGHK010000271.1, forward strand.
TCCCGTACTGGACGTCCGAAGGTCGGCCATTCTTCAACGCGCAGATGGCGACGGGCGTCGCGATCGCCGTCGTGTTCGCGCTACAGGGCTGGAGCTTCCGCCGGCGCAGCGCGGCAAACGTGGAAAATCCCTCGGCCATCGCGCGCGGCGAGACGGCGTGGGCGGGCATGCTGACGGTGGCGTTGATCCTGATCGGCTTTGGCCTCACGGTGAATGTCGACCACGCCATCACGCTGGCGCATCGGGCGAATCATTGGCTGGACTGGCCGGGCTATTCGGCGCAACAGTTGATCGGCACGGCCCAGTGGGCCGGCCTGGTGGTGGTATGGCTGCTGGCGGTGCGGACGACGGTGACGACCGCTTCCCTGCGGCGCGATGTGGTGCGTATTGCTCGCGTGGCCGCCTATCTGCTGGCGGCGAAGTTCATTGCGATTGATGTGATCGGCGTATCGCTGGATTCGCCAGTTCCTACGCCGGGCCTCCTGCTGAACCTGCGGATGCTGGTGGCAGGGCTGTTGATTGTGCTCTTGGTCCTGCTCGGCCGGCCGCGCACGGACGTGGCCGCCGACGGTTTTACCGGGCTGGCGATCCTGGCCATCCTGCTGGTTGCCGGATCGGCGGAGGTGGATCGGTACGCGATGCAGCAGACCAGCGGGCCGGTCTGGATCGTGCGGCAGGTTGCGTGGTCGATTTATTGGGCGCTGCTGGCGGTGGCGACGCTCGTCATCGGCTTTGCCTTGCGACAGCAGATGCTCCGCATGGTGTCGCTGGGCCTGCTGGGGATCACGCTCTTGAAGGTGACGCTAGTCGACATGTCCGGGGCCGGCACGGGTTGGCGAATTCTGTCATTCCTGGCGCTGGGCGCGTTGCTGCTGCTAACCAGCGTGCTGTACGGCAAGTTCGCGAAGCGCATCATCCCAGCCGAGGGCTTGTTGTAGGGGCGACATACATGTCGTCCGTCGGCGTTGCGGATGATCCCGGGCGACATGTATGTCGCCCCTACAGGGCACGTCTTCTCTATCGCAGCGTCACGATCGTGCTGTACACCGCGACGGCCTGACTCGGGCCGGCGTAGCCGAGACTGGGCTTGGTCACGTCGGCGTAGCCGCGGCCGATGATGAAGGCGCTTTCGACGCTCGGGTGAAACTCAGGGTCGGCCGCGTCCGGGTTCGCGGCGACTTCGCGGGCGTGGGCATCGATGGCGTCGGCCAAGTCCTGCCCCGGTGCCAGTTGCCATCGGCTGTTATCGCCACGGGCGCTGATACGGACGACCCGACCGTTCACGACGGCGTCGCCGCCATTGAGCAGGATCAGCGTGCCGGGGGCGATACGTTCGGGGCCACTGGGGGTGGTCAGTTCCAGCTCGTTGCCATGGATAGTGACACTGTATGTCGTGGCCGGCGCGGGCAGGAGCGTGGCGGGATAAAGGGCTTCGAAGGTTGTCAGGTCTTTTGAATCAAAACTCGGCCGGGCCTCGGAGCGGACGACAAAGATCATCAGCTGCGCGATAAGGCTGTCCGTCTCACGCCGATAGACCGGAATCCAGGCATACCGCGGGTCGCTGGCACAAACCTGCGAACCGGCCGTCGCTAATTGCAAGGCGCCGGGCGTCGGCGTGTTGGACTCGGGGAAGGCGTGGTACTTCGAATCGGCCCATTCCGAGGTGTTGTCGCGGGTCATCACTTGCGCCAGCGTGGCGGCGGCCTGCCGGGCCACGGCGGCGGCGTTGGAGTCATCCAGGCTGCTGCGGGTTTGTCCCACCCCGACATAAACCGCCGCCGCCACGCCAATCAGGCCGATTGAAAGCAGCGCCATGGAAAACATCAGCTCCACGAAGCTGAAGCCGGCCGACCGGTGGCGACGCGAGAATGGGGGCAAATACGTGCGAATCGGCCGATTGTAACCGCCCGGCGCCGACGGGCCGAGATTTCCCACCCGGCCCGCCCGCCTCGCCGTCCCGGGGGCTTCGATTTTCGCGTGATTCATCCGCTCCGGCGCGATAGAATCACGCCGTCCCAAGCTGTTTTTCACCGGAGTGATGTTTCATGGCAGGTACAGCCCTCGAAGATTACAAACCCAACGCCGACACCGTCGACCACGACGCCCCCGCACCCGCGATTCATATCGAGGAGCGGACGCTCAAGCTGAAGGATTTCCTTCGCACGGTCGTCAAAGTCGGCGGCTCCGACTTGCACCTGCAGGCCGGCAGCATCCCCATGATCCGCGTAGATGGCCGCGCCCGTTTCCTCGACTGCCCGCCCGCCACGGACGAGCAGATGGACGAAATGTGTCGCGAGCTGGCCTACAACAAGCAGGACCTGCTCGAGACGCTGGAAAAGAAGGGCTCGGTCGACTGCGCCTACGCCCTTCCGAACAATGAAGCGCGTTTCCGCGTCAACATGTTCCACAGCCGCACGAAGTACGCCTGCGTGCTGCGTCGCATTGTGACGAAGATCCCGAACTTTACGGATCTGAACCTGCCAAAGATCGTGGAAGATTTGGCCGACTTCCATCGCGGCATCGTTGTCGTCGCGGGCACCACGGGTTCGGGTAAATCGACGTCGCTGGCCGCCATCATCGGCAAGATCAATGGCACGCGCTCGGAACGAATCATCACGATCGAAGACCCGATCGAATACCAGCACGAGAACCGCAAGTCGCTCGTGTCGCAGGTCGAAGTCGGTCAAGACACGGAAAGCTTCGAGTACGCCCTCAAGGCCGCCATGCGTCAGGATCCGGACACGCTGCTGATCGGCGAAATTCGCGATACGTTCTCGCTCACGACCGCCCTTCGCGCTTCGGATACCGGCCACTTGGTCTTCACGACCATTCACGCCACGAACGCATCGATGGCCGTTCAGCGTATCGTGTCGCTGTTCGATCCGAATCAAAAAGAGCTGATGCAGCAGCAGCTGGCACTGAACCTGAATGCCATCATCTGTCAGCGTCTGGCCAAGAAGCGAGACGGCAAGGGCCGCGTCCCGGTCATCGAAATCATGGTCGCCACGCCACTCGTGCGCAAGTACATTCTCGACGGCGAATTCGACAAGCTCAAAGGCAGCGTCGGCAACAAGGAAGCCGGTAGCCAGAGCTTCGACCAGCACTTGGTGGAACTGTTCCACAAGCAGGTCATCGACGTCAACGAGGCCAAGCGCCTTGCGACGAACGTCGATGCACTGACGCTGGCCCTTCGCGGTATCGGCAATAGCGATACGAAGCTGCGGTAACGGCATTTCGTTCATGAGAACAATCAGCAACGCCACGGCCCATGCCGTGGCGTTGCTGCGTTTTGGTAGTGCCAGGACCGTCTCAAATGTGCGGCGAATCTTCTAATGGCATGCGCAAAGCATCCGGACGATGCTCTGTGAAATGAAACTCTCGATCGCGAGCGGCGTCGCAGCCAGTTTGATCCTCATTGCCGTCGCCGGGGCTGCAACGCCGTCGACCAACCCAGCCGATCTTGAGATCACCGCGTTCACCAATCTGAAGTACCCCACCGCCGCCGACCCGATCGGTCAGAACGACATCAACGATGTGCCGCTGAACGCAGCGGTGGACGGCTACTTTGAGACCCACCGCGCAGATTTTGATCTGATTCGCCAAGCTGCCGCCCAGCCCGCGGCCGACTGGGGTGATACCACTTCGGATATGTCACGGGTTATGACGCAACTCAATGCGTCGCGGAACGCCGTCAATCTGCTGTGGCTTAAGTCGCGATGGGACCAAAACCATGGCCGCCCGGCCGATGCCGCGGACGATCTGCTGAACAGTATGGCCATCGCCCGCCACGTGGGCCAAGGGCGACTGCTGGTGTGCCATCTGGTCGAGATCGGGTGTGAGGTCGGCGCATGCAATCGAATGGCGGCGATTCTGCCGAGCCTGCCGGCAACAGTCGTCGAATCCCTGCCCGCAAAGCTAGACACCCTGCCACCCTCGGCGGGTTTCGCCGCGATGCTAGATGGTGAAAGCCGGTTCGCATCAGCGCAGGGCTTTCGTCAGTTCGGTGGCCCGTATGCCGATCCGTTGCAACAAGCAACCGCACCCATCGCCGTCATGCAGACCGCACAGCTCGCACGGTTCTACGATGCCATCAAGCCTGCGGCGAGCAAGTCGCCCGTTGATTTGAGTACGGCGATCGATGCCGCATTGGCGAAAATGCCAGAGAGCATGTACGTCAAGGTCCTTGCGCCAAGCTTGAAACGTGCCCGCGAACCCTCCGCCGAACTCGAAGCCCGCGTGGCTATGCTTCGCACGGCCGTCGCTATCGCTCTTAGCGGCCCAGCTGCTGTTGATGATTCGGTTGACCCCTTCGGTGGCGGCGCACCGTTCATCCGCAAAGATTCGCCTAACGGTGGCTACGCGCTCGAAAGCCACCTGCTCAGTCGTGGCAAGGCCGTGAGCCTGCAGATCGGTCAGTGAGCGCGGCCGGCCGTGTCGTGCCGGGGCTGCGTTCGGTCGCCGCACCGGGCCACGAGGCAGAGTAGCGCCGACGCCTCGACTGGCTTGCTGAGGTGATGCGAGAAGCCGGCCGCCAGGGCGCGGTTGTGATCTTCCGCCCGGGCGTAGGCCGTCAGGGCGATGGCGGGAATGTTCACGCCGGCGTCGCGCACGCGGCCGATCAGCGAATAGCCGTCTTCGGTCGGCATGCCGATGTCGCTGACCAGCACGTCAGGCCGATTCGCGGCGGTCAGCGCGTCGAATGCGGCGGCCGCGGAATCATACGTGGTGACGATCGCGCCGCGGTCTTCCAGCACGCGCTTGACCAGGACGCGGGCGTCGGCCTCGTCGTCAACAACCGCCACGCGCAGTCCTTGGATTGAGATGGCCGGCCCGGGCACCTTCGGGCCGGGCGGCATCGCGTCGATCGCTGTTTGAGGAGCGGCGCTGGAGGCCTCTGGAAGATTCGCGCTCGCCAGCGGCAACGTTACGGTAAACGTCGATCCCTGGGCCATGCCTTCGCTCACCGCGCGGACCGATCCGCCGTGGAGTTCTGCCAGTTCTTTCACAATCGCCAGGCCCAACCCAAGGCCGCCGTGCCGACGCGTACTGGACGAGTCCGCCTGACGGAATCGATCGAAGACAAACGGTAGGAAGTCCGGACGGATGCCCTCGCCGGTATCCTGGACGTTAATCTCGACCGCCTGCCCGACGACTGCGAGCCCCAAGCGCACCTCGCCGCCGCGTGGCGTGAATTTGATGGCATTGGTTAGCAAATTCCAGAGGATCTGCATGATGCGGGCCGGGTCGCCGGCGACGCGGGCATCGCGGACTTGATCGATGAACAGCAGGCCAACGCCCCGCGCATCGGCCGCCGGGTGGACCGTTTCGATCGCGCCCTTTGCCAGAGCCGGAAGGTCCAGCAACGCCGTTTCCAGGCGCACCCGTCCGCTGATGATTCGGCTCATGTCTAACAGGTCTTCGATGATCTTCGCCTGCGAACGCGCGTTGCGCTCGATGACTTCCAAGCCTTGGTGCAGTTCCTCGGCATCGGGAGGCGTGGCCGTGAGAATCTGGCTCCATCCCAGGATGGCATTCAGTGGCGTGCGCAGCTCGTGGCTGAGCGTGGCCAGGAATTCGTCCTTCATCCGGCTCGCGTGCTCGGCGTGCGCGCGGGCGGCCTGCTCGGCGACCAGAAGGAGCTCGCGTTCCTCGCGACTGTTTCGCAGGTCCTGCTCGGCCAGCTTGCGCGACGTGATGTCCTGCACCACACCGAGCATTCGAATCAATCGGCCATCCGGTCCGTACTGCCCACGCCCCTTCGCAGCGACCCAGACCATGCGGCCGTCGGGGCGGAGCACGCGAAATTCCATGTCATAGTCAGAGCGCAACTCCGACGATCGCTGTCCTGCCACACGTGTCGCTTCGCGGTCATCTTCGTGGATGAGCTGTCGCATCGACTCCCGCGTCATCGGCGTTTCGGGCGATATTCCATACACCTTTGCGGCGGCAGGTGATAGCGCTACCAAATCCGTGTCAACGTCCCACTCCCAGTCGCCCAGCCCGGCGGCATTCAGCGCCAAAGCCAGC
>JAQGHK010000273.1 GCA_028288875.1 Phycisphaerales bacterium
CAACGAACTGAGCCTGGAAATTCAGGCCCGCGAGCAAAAAGTTGAAAAGCTTCGCGAGCAGCAGAACGGCGCTCAGAACAACCGCGAGTACCAGGCCTTCCTGGTCGAAATCAACACCCAGAAAGTCGATCGCGCGAAGTTCGAGGAAGAAGCCCTCGGCGTGATGGAGCAGCTGGAAAAGCGCGCCGCCGAACTTACGACGCTGGCCGCCCAGCATGAGACCGAGCAGACGAAGCTCGATCAGATGTCCAGCCAGATCGGCGATCGCGTCAAAATGCTGACCGGCGAGATCGAAAAATCCCGCCCGGCCCGCGACGAAGCCGCCAAGGACGTGCCCGAGAAGGCCATGCACGTCTACAACCGCCTCGCCGACCGCTACGAAGGCGAAGCGATGGAAGCCATCGACAAGCCGCATCCGAAGCGCGAAGAATACATCGCCATGAGCTGCAACATCGACCTCACCGTCGATGTCTACAACCGCCTGCACAGCCGCGATGATTTGGTGTTCTGCCCACAGTGCGGCCGCATCCTTTACATCCCCGAAGAGCTGACGGTCGAGAAGGCCGTTCACAAGCCGAAGGTGAAGAAGGAACGCAAGCCGGCCGTGAAGCGCGTGAAGAAGGAGAAGGTCGAAATCGGCGCTCCCGTTCAGCGTCAGACCCTCGCCAGCAGCGTCGTCACGAGTGTGGACGAAGACGAAGAAGAAACCGCCGCCGTCGAGAGCAGCGACGTCGAATCCAGCGATTCGGCCGAGTCTGAATCCGAAGAAACCAGCAATACGTCGGCCTGAGCTTTTTAAAGATCACGGACCGATTCAAAGATTGACCCTCGTTAAGCGGGTGAGCATCGCTCGCCCGCTTAACGTCTAAATAGAGTTCAGATTTATGCGCGAAATCCGCATCTACACCGACGGCGCCTGCGACCCGAACCCCGGCATCGGCGGATGGGCCGCCATCCTGATCGACCCGACCACCGGCGCCCGCGAAGAAATCACCGGCGGCGAGCGCGAGAGCACCAACAATCGCATGGAGCTGACGGCGGTCATCGAGGCCCTCACGAAGCTGACCGAGCCGCACACCGTGATGCTCGTCACCGACAGCGAGTACGTGAAAAACGCGTTCACGCAGAACTGGCTCAAAGGCTGGGTCGCCAAAGGATGGAAGACCGCCGCCCGCCAGCCGGTGAAGAATCAAGACCTGTGGCAGAAGCTGCTGGTGCTGACGGCCGCCCACCACATCGAATGGAAATGGGTCCGCGGCCACAACAACGACCCGATCAACAACCGCTGCGACGAACTCGCCGTCGCCGCCCGCAAAAAAATCGCCCGCGGCGGATGATTCGTAGGGGCGACGCATGCGTCGTCCGGGAACGTCAATCGCACCCTCGCGGCGACGTAAGTGGCGCGACGACAACCATGCATGATGCGATCGTCCGCGTAGCCGCGAGCTCGCTCGCGCTTTGCTCGAACGCGCGAGCAAGCTCGCGGCTAAGCCGAGCCGCGAAATCGGAAGGAACGCGCAAGCGCATCAGAATTCCGGCGAGAGCCTCGCACCCGGCGGCGCCCGAACGCTGTTCCTCGCCCCATGTAATGAGGCGCCAAGACCCCACTGTGACGCCCAGATCACGAAAATCGCCGTTGATCGCACTCTTTAAGCACAGCGCTCCGGCACATCGCAAGCCCCGCGTGTTCCCTCTCCCAGTATTGCCGGGAGGTGCCGCAGGCACGCGGGTAGGGTGAGGGCTTCGACCGGGCGGCGTGGAACGTCAGCCCCACCTAAGACCCGAAGCCTTTTCGTCGGAAGCCCTCACGCCAAACCGCGTGCCTGCGATACCTCCCGGCCATACCGGGCGAGGGGGCCGGCGGCCGCTACGGAAGTGGTGCCGTGCTCCAGCATCGCAACAGTTAACGCCTTATCAAATCCCACACCGCGGACCGCTCGGCGTTTCATCGTTCGACATGTTGCCGGTTAAAGTAGCCGGGGTGCCGCACAGTACGGGGCCAACACCTACAGCGTTTTTCGCAGGACCAGGTTGCCAATGAGCAGCGTCGCAAAAGCCTATGACGTCATCGTGGTCGGCGTCGGCGCGATGGGGGCGTCGGCCTGCTATCACCTGGCGAAGCGCGGCGTGCGCGTGCTGGGATTGGAGCGCTTCGATATTCCGCACGGCATGGGCTCGTACCACGGCCATTCGCGAATGATCCGGCTGGCGTACTTCGAACACCCGGACTACGTGCCGCTCTTACGCCGCAGTTATGCCCTGTGGCAGGAACTGGCCGACGAACTCGGCCGCGACGTCATTCACATCACCGGCGGCCTGATGATGGGGCCGCCGGGGGCGACGGTGCTGGAAGGATCGCTGCGCAGCGTCCGCGAGCACGGCCTGCCGCACGATCTGCTGGACGCCGCCGAGGCGATGCGGCGGTTCCCGCAATTCGTCATCCCCGACGACTACCGCGTCCTCCACGACCACATGGCCGGCCTGGTGCTGCCGGAACGGGCGGTTGCCGGCTACGCGGAACTGGCGATGCGCCACGGGGCCGAACTGCATGGTCGGGAGCGGGTCGTCTCTTGGGCCGATGATTCACGGCCCGCGAGGCCCACGAGCGTTCAAACCGCGGCCGCCACCTATGCCGCCGTCCGGACCGGCGGCGCGCTCGGCGATGCGGACCAGCAGAGTGACAGGAAAGCCAACGCCGGCCGACCGGTGGCGGCCGGCGGCCAGACAACGGCCGCGGACAGCACGACGACGTATCGCAGTGCCACGACAGAAAACCCCGGCAACGAAGTGAACGCTGGCGGCATGGCGAACGTCGGCAACCACCCAGCCGTTGCCGATGGCACAACGGCAGATCGCCGTACCAGGACGGAGAACTCCAGCAACAAAACGAACGCGGGCGGCGTCACCGTTCGCACCGACAAGGGCACCTACACCGCCGCCAAACTGATCTTCTGCGGCGGAGCGTGGACCGATCGGCTGATCACCGATCTTGGCGTGCCGCTGACCGTCACTCGCCAGCCGATGGCCTGGGTGTCACCGAGGCAGCCGGACCTGTTCCCGCTCGGCAAGATGCCCGTCTGGATTATGGAACACCGCGATGGCACGAACCATTACGGCTTCCCCGTGCTGCCCGATCACCCCGGCGTGAAACTCGCCACGCACGACCGCACCGAGCCGGCCGACGCCGAAACCCTCGATCGCAACCCGCGCCCAACCGATGAGGCCGCCGTCCGCTGGTTCCTGCGTG
>JAQGHK010000300.1 GCA_028288875.1 Phycisphaerales bacterium
TCGTGCCGAACGTACTCTGCCGATTTAGACCCGAGCAGGATAACATCGTTAGCGAGCCCGAGCTAGGCGATCAGTTCATCGATCTGCCCGCGCATCGGGCCGTCGCCGATCAGCCGAAGCTGGATCGGCACGCCGTGGCTTTTGAGCAGCATAACTGCTTCAACCAGGATCAGTTGCGCTTTCTGTTCGACCAATCGGCCGACGCAGACCACACGAGGTTCAGACGACGCGGCGACGGCGGGGGCGTCGAGGAAAATGCTGTCGAGCCCGCAGCGGACGACCTGGATTTTCGGCCAGTCCTGGCTGCGGGTCCACCGCATCAGTTGGCCGCGGCCGAACTCGCTGATGGTGACGGCAAACTTGGCGAGGCGAACCTTGTCGAGCAGGGCTAGCCCGTCGCCGCGGGCGCGGTCAAACTCTTCGGGACCGTGGACGGTAAAGCTATACGTTGGCCCGCCGAGCACGTAGCAGAGCATGGCGACCGTTGTCGAATTCGTGCCGAAGTGGGCGTGAACGTGATCGACGGGACTGGCGATCAGCCGCTCGCGCAGGATGCAGGCTTCGGCGAGATAGATCAGGTGAAGCAGCACGCCGCCCCGGTCGGCGGTGCGGCCGTTCTTGATGGCCAGTTTCAGGGCGGGGAGGAATGTCGACGGCGATTTCAAGGCCGCTTTAAAGAGCGCCGCCGCCAGCCCGACCTTACCGCCGAGCAACACGCGGGTGCTGGCGTGTTCCTGCTGGTCCTGCTTGTCGGCCAATTTTCCGTCGAAACGGCGGATCGTGTAGCGCTGAATGCGTACGCCGGCAGCCTCGTGGGCGAGGATTTCGCGCCGGATGAAGCTCTGGCTGGGCTGCGGATACTGATTGACCAAATACGCGAGCGTCACGACCGTCCTTTAGTCCGGTTATCGGCAGCCGAAAGGGCCGACGTAACTGGTGAAATACTGCGTCCGATAACTCTTATCGGCACGGGTTGGCATTTGGGATGAATTGCGGGGCGACGACCAAACCGCAGGGTTCAAAAGCCCGTGCGTTTGAACTGCTTTTCAAGGTCTGCCAAGGAAAGCCGCAGTGTGGTGGGCCGCCCGTGCGGGCAGTTGCTGGCTCGGTCGGCCAGCTCGCGGCGGGCGAGCAGGGCGTCGATCTCCGGCCCCGTCAGCGGGTCGCCGGCCTTCACGGCGGCCTTGCAGGCCATCATGTCGAGGACGCTGTGAAGCAGTTCTTCCTCATGCAGATCCATGCGGTTGGCTTCGCCCTTCTCCAGCAGCTCGCCGACGAAGATGGCTGGGTCGAGGCGATCGAGGAACGACGGAAAGGCATGGATCCCCACCGCGTCCGGCCCGAACGGCTCGGCCTCGATGCCGAGCTTCATGAGAAGCGGGCGGATCTGCTCCAGCAGATCGATCTGCTTCGCATTGGCCCGGAGCGTGAGCGGGATCAGCATCCGCTGGCTTTCGAGCGGCCCGCGCGTGATGCGGTTGAGCAAGTCTTCGTAAAGAATCCGCTCGTGCAACGCGTGCTGATCGATGACGAGCATGCCCTCGTCGGATTCGACGACGAGATAGCTGTTGTGGAGCTGGATGGCGGGGCGCTTGGGCCCATCGTTGCCACCGCCCGCGCGGCTGCCGTCACCGGAGCCGCCTCTGGTCCCCTCTCCCGGTATGGCCGGGAGAGGGTTAGGGTGAGGGCTTAGCGACGAAGGCGGCTGACCCTCAAGAGATTGCGACGGCAAAATTGCCGCCCCCAAAGACGCCGCATCGCTCGCGATCCTCGCTTGCGTGTTCACCTCGGGAGGTATTACCCAGGAAGGCGATTTCGCAAGCGACGACGGCGACGGCTCCGTAGGGGTGAACGATTGCTGAACCGGCGTCGCCGCCACTTCAAACGCTTGCTGCACCGGGCTCGGCGACCGAAAGAAATCCGCCAGCTTCTGCTGCATCGATTGCCGCGCCGCATCCGGCACCTGCGGCACGGCCGATAGTTCCGCCCTGGGCGTCAGGTCGCCACCGAGCAGCGTCGACCGAACGGCCGACCGCACCAGCGAATAAATCCGCCCGCTGTCTTTGAATCGCACTTCGCTCTTCGTCGGATGGACGTTCACATCCACATCGCCGGGCGGCAGATCGATCAGCAGCACCGCCGCCGGGTGCCGGCCCGGCTCGGTGAGGCCGCGATAGGCTTCGCGGAGCGCATGCTGGATTGACTTATCCCGCACTGGCCGACGGTTGACGTAAAGGTGCTGATACTTCGCCGTCGGCGATGCCAATTCCGGCAGGCCGATGATGCCGGTAATGATGATCTCGGCGTCGCGCGTATCGACGCTCAGCCGGCGGTCGCGGTAATCGTCCGGCCACGCCGCCAACCAGCGATCCTCCGGCGACGCCGCGGGATATTCCCGCACGACCCGGCCGTTATGAATCAGCTTAAACGCCACGTCCGGCCGCGGCAGCGCGAGCCGCATCAATTGATCGGCGACGTGGCCGAACTCCGTGCCGGTGCCTTTGAGAAACTTCCGCCGCGCCGGCACGTTGAAGAACAAGTGCCGCACGTCGATCGTCGTGCCGACGCTGCCGGACGATGCTTGCGCGTCGGTGAGTTCACCGCCGCGGTTCTGCACTTCATAGGCCGCGTCGTTGTCCGGCGTGCGCGACAGAACGCGGGCATGCGCCACGCTACCGATGCTCGCCAGTGCTTCGCCGCGGAAGCCCATCGTGGCGATGGCGAACAGGTCTTCGTCTGTCCGCAATTTGCTGGTGGCATGGGCCGCGAACGCCAGCGCCAGTTCGTCCGCCGGAATGCCGTGGCCGTCGTCGATGACACGGACTAGTTCACGGCCGCCGTCTTCGACTTCCACGGTGATCGTCGTCGCCCCCGCATCGATGGCGTTGTCGACCAGTTCCTTCACCACAGACGCCGGCCGCTCAATCACCTCGCCGGCGGCGATGCGATTGACCAGGTTCGGCGGCAGTTGTTGGATCGAAGATCGTGACATCAAAACCAGTGCTTCTTCATCTGTTCAAGGAACTCTTTGTTCAAGTCGTAACCAGACTTATTACCTATAACGGAGTCAATTCCGCAACGCGGGCAAAGCGCTGTTTGGCCAATCCCGTTGTGCTCATCAACCCATTCCTCAATATCGCCGGGCGGAAAAGTTTCGAGGCAGGAAAAGCATCCGCAAAGCGTGCTGCCTTCAACTTCCCCGCGGTGAAGTGAAGAATGAGAGTGAGCTCCATGCTGTTCAGCGTCGGTCATCAGACGCCTAGTTTATCAGGATTCAGCGCCGCCAGTTCCGGCAGGGTGAACAGGCCGTCCTTGCGGATCATTTTGCCGTCGAACCAGATTTCGCCGCCGCCGTAGTCGGGGCGTTGGATGTTGACCATGTCCCAGTGGATCTGGCTGCGGTTGCCGTTGTCGGCGATGCCTTCGTAGGCTTGGCCGGGGGTGAAGTGGAAGCTGCCGCTGATCTTTTCATCGAACAGGATGTCGCGCATGGGCTTGAGCACGTGCGGGTTGTAGCCGATGGCGAATTCGCCGATGTGGCGGGCGCCTTCGTCGGCATCGAGAATGTCGTTCAGTTTCTTCGTATTCAGGGGCGAATCGCCGATGGCATCGATGATTTTTCCGCTCTTGAACGTGAGCGCGATATCCTTGAATACCTGGCCGCGGTAGATCGTCTCGGCGTTGTAAAGGATCGTGCCGTTGATGCTGTCGCGCACGGGGCTGGTGAAGCATTCGCCGTCGGGGATGTTGCGCTCGCCGGTACAGGCGATGCCGCCAAGGCCTTTGATGCTGAACGTCAGATCCGTGCCCGGGCCGACGAGGCGGACGTCGTTCGTCGCGGTCATCAGGTCGGCCAGTGGTTTGCTGGCGGTGGCCATCTTGGCGTAGTCGACGCCGGCGCAGACGCGGAAGTAGAAGTCTTCGAACGCTTCGGTGCTCATCCCGGCGTTCTGGGCCATGCTGGGGCTCGGCCAGCGCAGGACCACCCAGCGGGTCTTGGGCACGCGGATGCTCTGGTGCACCGGCGTCCACCAGTGCTTTTCGTACAGTTCCATCTTCTCAGGAGCGATGTCGCTCATTTCCGAAATATTGTGGCTGCCGCGCACGCCGGCGTAACACTGGACGCCTTCCATGCGTTTCATTTCCACCTCGCCGAGGAAGCTCATCTGTTCCTTCGTGGCGTGCTTGATCATTTCCCGCTGGATGCGCTGGTCGTAGGTGGTGACGATCGGATGCCCGCCGGCCGCGGCGATTTCGCGGATCAGGGCGATGACGAAGGACGGCGGGGCCTCAAAAGATTCGACCAGCACCTTATCGCCGGGCGTGACGGCCATGGAATGAGTCGTGAGCAGGCGGGCGAGCTGGGTGTAACGCGGGTCGTTCATGACGTCATCTTAGCGGGGCGGTATCATCCCCGCACCGCCGCTAATTACCGCATGAACGCACTCGACAAGTTCTTCCACATTTCCGAACGCCACAGCACCCTCGGCCGCGAGGTGCGCGGCGGCGTCGCCACGTTTCTGACAATGGCGTACATCCTGCTGGTGAACCCGTCGATCCTGTCGGCGGCCGGCATGCCGGCGGGGGCGGTGGCGACCTCCACGGCGCTGGCGGCGGGGCTTTGCAGCATCCTGATGGGCCTGTGGGCGAACTTCCCGTTGGGCCTGGCCAGCGGCATGGGCGTGAACGCGATCGTGGCGTTTCAACTCGCCAGCCAGACCGGCAGTTGGCAGACTGCGATGGGCTTGGTCGTGATCGACGGGCTGATCGTCGTCGCCCTTGTGATGGCCGGCCTGCGGGAAGCGGTGCTGGATGCGATTCCGAAAGACCTGCGGCTGGCGATCGGCGCGGGCATCGGCCTGTTCATCGCGTTCATCGGCCTTCAGAACGGCGGCCTTATCACGGCCCACGCGAAGACGCTCGTCACACACGGCGATTTCCACGCCAAAGAACCGCTGATCGCCCTTGGCGGCTTGATCCTCATCGCCATCCTGATGATGCGGCGGGTGACTGGCTCAATCCTGATTGGCGTGGCCGCGTGCACGGTGGCCGCGCTGGTACTCAGTGTGACCAAGCTGCCCGAGCACATGCCCGGGCCGGATTTCGGCGTGATGTTTCACGCGGACGTGAAGGCGGCTGCGCAGTGGAAATATCTGCCGATGATCATGGCCTTGGTGCTGATCGATTTCTTCGACACGCTCGGCACGGCCAGCGCGGTAGCCGAGGAGGGCGGGCTGATTGATGATCGCGGTCGGATTCCTGGCGTGCGGCGCATCCTGCTGGTCGACGGCGTGGCCGCCAGCGTCGGCGGGGCGCTCGGGGCTAGTTCAGTCACGGCCTACATCGAATCCGCCTCCGGCGTCGCTGAGGGTGCACGAACGGGGCTGCACAGTGTGGTCGTCGGCGTCCTGTTTCTGCTGGCGATCATCGCCGCGCCGTTCGCCGGCGTCATTCCCGCGTGCGCCACGGCGCCGGCGCTCATCCTCGTCGGTTTCCTGATGATGACGCACATCGCCGAGATCAAGTTCCGCAACTATGAGACGGCCATCCCGGCGTTTCTCACGGTACTGATGATCCCGCTGACGTTCAGCATCGCCCACGGCATCGGTTACGGCATGATCGCGCAAGTCATCCTCAGCATCGCCAATGGCAATGCCAGAAAGATCCATCCGATGCTGTACGTGGTGGCGGCCGCGTTCGTGTGGTTCTTCGCGGCCGGCGTGTGAACGCGGCTACCTGCCGGCCGATTAGTCATACTCGGCCGGCAGCACCGGGATGCTGACGCCGCGGGGGGTCGGAATGGCAACCGGGGCATCGATCTGCGGTACGTCGAACAGTTCCCGCACCATGGCGATTTCATCGCACGCCAGGTTTTTCGGGCAGCGGACGCACTCGCTCCAGACCTTCAGCGGCAGCGTCTCTTTCTCAACGACGCCGAATCCGAGCTTTTCGAAAAAGCCTTGCTCATAAGTCAGGCTCATGAGCTTGCGGACGCCCAGCCGGCGCGCGTCTTCCACGCACCACTCGACCAGCGACCGGCCGATGCCCCGGCCGATGAAGTCTTCATCGACGGCCAAGGACCGGATTTCCGCCATGTCGGACCAGACGATGCCGAGCGCGACGCAGCCAACGACATCACCGCCGTATTCATAAACGGCGAAGTCGCGAATGTTCTCGTACAGCTGCGCAAAGTTCTTAAAGAGCATCCGGCCACGCTCGGCGTGGCTGTTGATGATCTCCTGAATCCGGGGGACGTCGATGAGTCGGGCGGGTCGTACCATCTTGGCTGCGCAAAGTATATCGCGGTTTGCCCGCCACGTCTGGCATTTTTTGAGCGCGATTCGGCCCATAACTTGCTACATTCGTCGGAATGGCCATTAAGAAATTGCTTGCGCCCCTGCTGATCGTTGCTCTGTTCTGTTCGCCGGTGTTTGCCTGGGGGAGCAAAGAACACATGCTGCTGACGCGGCTGGCCATCCTTCGGCTGCTGAATGACGCCACGACGCCCGCAGACATGAAGACCTGGCTGAAGACGCTTCAGCCGGAACTGGGTACGGTCGCAACGCAACAGGCGTTTTTCATGAAGTCGCGCGTTGGGGCGGCCTCGGGGTCGGAAAAGGGCATTTCCTGGTGGGTAGTTCAGCCGGACGCTCGGTCGGGCGATAAGAAGACGCCCGTGCCGCCGTTCGAGTTCGCCGAGCAGAAGCTGCACTTCACGGACATGGAGAATCTGAACGCCGACGTCGACAAGCGTGCTTATAAGCACGACATGTCCGACGCCCCGGACCTGAACCAGGTGCCGCGCGACATTAAGGACGAGCGGTGGAAAGAGGCCGGCATCCTGCCGTTCGCCGTTGAGAACAGCTACAAGGAACTGGTCAAGTCGATCAAAGCCGGCCGATTGAGTGCGGACGACCGCAAAGACGAGGACAACGCCGTCCGGTGGGCCGCCTTCCTGGCGCACTACACGGAAGACAACACCCAGCCGCTGCACGCAACCGAGGACTACCAGTGCAAGCGTTATTTCGCCGATCGCCGCGGCGCGCCGAACGTTCACTCCGAGATGGAGTACAAAATGAACGACGACGAGAAGAACGACTACCCGAAGCTGCGCGCCGACTATTGGAAGCTGCTGATCAAGCAGCTCGATACGTTCAAAGACCCGATCACGACCAAGGACCTCTGGCTGGCCACGCTGCAGGTGAGCCTCGAAAGCTACAAGCAGATCCCGCTGATTGGCTTGGCCGCCATGCAGGCGTCGGGCCAGCAGGGCACGCCGGAGAAGCCGACCGGCCGCGCCGGGCCGATCGATACGGACAAGTTCTTCCGCTATTCGTCCGAAGTCACCGGCACGCACGAAACGGTGATGCAGATGAAGGCCCGCCAGCAGGCGTGGGCCGTGGTTCGTGTTGCCGAAGTGTGGCGGCGGGCGTGGGACGAAGGCAAGGGCAAGTAAGCCGAGCGGCTCACGGAATTTCAAACGCGACGATCGTCAGATCGTCCTTCGGCAGCAGGCTGCCGCCGGCCGAGTCCAGGTGGTCCGAGATACTTTGCAGGATCTCGCCGGTGGTCATCTTGCCGCGTTGCACCAGCTCGGTACGCCACTGCTCGGTGTCGGCTACGTTCTTGTCGCTGAATGCGACTTCGATGCCGTCCGTATAGCAGAACACCCGGTCGCCGTGCTGAAGCTGAAACTGGCAGCTACGGAACGTTTCGTCGGGGAAGATGCCGAGGAGCGCTCCTTCGCTTTTCAGATCCAGCAACTCGCCGCCGCGCAGGAGCACCGGGCAGGGGTGGCCGCCGGTGGCATAGGACATTTCCAGTGTGCGGGTATCGATCGTTCCGTACGCCGCGGTAGCGAAGGTCGCGTGGCTGAGGTGCTGATCGCACAGCGACGCATTCAGGCGGGCAATCGTCTGGCCGGGTTCCAGCAGCCGGTAGCTGCCGTCGCCGACTTCTTTGGTGACCAGCGCGTTCTTCATGAACATCGTCAGCAGCGCCGCCGGCATGCCATGGCCGACGGCGTCAGCGACGTAAAAGCCGACGTGCGATTCGTCGAGGCGCATCACGTCGTACAGATCGCCGCTGACATAACCGACCGGCCGGAACAGCGTGTGGAAGTTCACGGCCCCGGTCTGCGGCATTTTCTTGGGCAGGAAATCGCGCTGCAGGCGGGCGGCGAGGCGCTGCTCTTCGTCCAGACGGTCGAGCATGCCGTTGACGGATGCGTCGCGCTGCTTCAATTGATCGAGTTCACGGCTCAGCCGCTCGATCGTTCCGTGCAGACCGTCCACCTGTGCGTCGAGCGTATCGATCGCGAAAACGGTGGTATGGCTCGGGGCGCTAAGTGACATGATCCTGCTCTTTCTTTCGAGCCGATCACGTCACATGTTTAGGATGGAATTCAGCAATCTTGAAATGCGGTGACTATCGGACGCTGGCCGTCAGGCTCGCCGGAAGGGCAATCTTCTGGCCGACGGTCACCTTCAGTTTGGTGGCCACGCCGGCGTTCAGCTCGATGGCGTAGGTGGCGGGCTGTTCACTGGAGACATCCGACAGGTCAAACGCGCGCATCGTCTTCACGGCGGTTACGCGGCCGTCGTGGTCGGCGTAAATGATGTCCAGGTCGACCGGCGTATTCCTCATCCAGAAGTTCAGCAACCGCTCGGTGGGGAAGACAAAGATCATGCCACGGTCGGCCGGCATGGATTTGGTGTACATCAGGCCGATCTCCCGCTCGTCGGGGTCGTCGGCCACCTGAATGGTCAGCGGCGTGCCGTTGATCGGCAGGGCGATCGTCGGCAGCGATTGCGGCTGTGGCGCGGCCGGTGCGGTGGCGGGCGGGGCGGCGTCGCAACCGGTGGCCACCAGCAGAACGGCGAGCAGCGCCCCCGTGTCAGTTGCCTGCAGATGAATTAATTGCTTCATTGACGTTTGCTCCGACCGGCTTCCCGCATCTTTCGCGTCAGCCGCAAGTCCACGAAAGCCAGGAACAGCACCACCGGCAGCAGTAGGCAGACGATCAGGAGGCACAGCATGACCGAGATCGGATTGCCGTGCTGATCGGCGATGCGAAAGCCTATATAGAAGGCGACGGCGATCACTACCAGCAGAATGCCGCCCCAGCGACGCAGCCGAATCCGCAGCTGGTTGTCGGCCGGCCGTTCAAAATCGCCGAGCTTGGCGGCGCTGTCGGCGTGCAGCAGGTAGTACCAGCCGGCCGCGGCGCAGAGCAGTGAGAAGATGGTTGGCACCGTCATATTGCTCACATCGCCCCGCCGGCCGGAGTGAGCAGCGTGGCCAGCAATGTCATGGGCAGGCCGATGACATTGTCCATCGGGCCATCGATGCAGGTGACGAACGGGTCTTCGTCCTGAATGCCGTAACCACCGGCCTTGCCCTGCCAGTCGCCGGTGGCGAGGTAGTTTTCGAGTTCTTCCGGCGTCAGTTCGCGCATGGTAACGGTCGAAACGGCGTAATCGACGACTTCCGCAGACGGGGCGACCAGCGCGATGCCGGTGATCACGCGGTGCGTGCTGCCACTGAGTTGGCCCAGCATTTCGCGGGCATGGGCCAAATCATCCGGCTTGCCAAGCAGTCGCTCGCCCAGGGCGACGACGGTATCGGCCCCGATCACGCATTCGTCCGCATGCCGTTCCGCCACGTGGCGGGCTTTGCTGAGGGCGAGATGTTTCGCAACGCCGACGGCATCCAGACCGGCGGGGTAGTTGGTCTCATCGACGTCGGCGGGGTCAGTCACAAATTCATAGCCGGCTTCGCGCATCAGGCGGACGCGCTGCGGCGAGCGGGAGGCGAGCACCAGTTTCATGCGGCCGCCTTTGACTTAAAACTTGATCGCCGCGTCGCCCACCATCGGCTTACGCTTGCCGGCGTCATACCGGACCGTCAGCCCATCCGGGTCGACTTTTACCACTTGCCCATTAGCAACGACGGTCTGATCGGCGCTCAGGAAGGTCACAAAGACGCCCGGCCGAAGCGAAGTCGTATCGATCTGACTGACCAAGGCATACGGATCGGTATCCAGAACGGCGGTCACCACACCAACTCGGGCATTCGGGAACACCGACTTATAGGAAGAGCGGATTTCGTCGAGCACTTCC
>JAQGHK010000318.1 GCA_028288875.1 Phycisphaerales bacterium
GCAATTCCACATCCTGCTGTTTCCACAAATCGGTTTGAGGGATCCACTCATGCATTCGCGTCGCCGCTTATCGCTTGCTGTTGTCTCGGCTTTGGTTTTCGCCGGACTCACGACTTCCGCTCACGCGTATGTCGATCTCGCGCCGACGCTTGGCAAGATCGACAATGACTCAAAATCGATCGCGCTGGTCGAAGTCAGCGGCTTTTATCCTGCGACGCAAACGGTATCGCTCAAGCCGCTGAGCACAATCAAGGGCGACAATGTCAACGAGCCGATCACGAATCGTGTCGCGCCGGCGGACGGTCTCGCGCCGCCGGTGATCCGCCAATGGGCCGCGCCCGGCACGCGCGCCGTGTGGTTCGCCACCAAGACCACGGCGCTCGTCTGCATGGGTACGGCGTGGTACCAGGTGAAGCATTCCGACGCGGGCTGGCGGCTCGGCGTCGATCGTCCTGATCTGCCACTGGCTTATTGCGGCACGCCGACGCGGCTGGGCGACGCGGTCACGGAAATGGTCGCCGGTAAAACGGCCATCATCACGGCGATCGTTTACGGCGCAACAGACGTCGATACCAGCTTCGACTTGGCGCTCGGCCGCACGAATCTCCCCGGCCAGGCCAAGGTGCAGCGGTTGAAGGCGAGCCTGACCATGCCGCAGATGGTGGCCGCGACGGCCGAGGCGGACATCGTCGTTGGCAGTGGGCCGATCGAGGTCGGCGATCTGCCCGGATTGATCCAATCCCTCGATTCAAAAGATCCGGCCGCGCGCGCCGAGGCGGCTGAGTCCATCGGTTATCTCAATGCCGCTGCCGCGCCGGCAAAGGCCGAGTTGACCAAGATGCTGGCCGATTCCGACGCGATGGCCCGCACCTCGGCGGCCTCCACTCTCTTGCGAATCTCCGCTGACGAAAAAGCCGCGATGCAGACCATCAGCACCGCTCTGGCCGATTCCAACGCGGCCGCTCGGCGGGCGGGCGCGACATCGGTTGCATACGCGGGCGCCGCGGCCGCTCCGCTGGCAAACGATCTGATCAAACTGCTTAGCGACGCCGATGAATCGGTTCGAGCGGCCGGCCTGCAGGCGGTCACCACGCTCGGCCCATCCTTTTCGGCCACGGACGCGAAGGCGGCTGCAGACCTGCTGGTGCCGATGCTGAATGACAAGCTCTGGCGTGTGGACGCCGCGGATGCCCTCGGCCGCCTGGGCCGTGCCGTGCGCCCGGCGCCGCCCGCTTTGGCTGCGATGATCAGCGATGCCCAGCCCGCCGTGCGCTGGGCGGCGGTGCGGGCCTTGGCGCAGATCGGCGGCCCCGAGGCCAAGCCGGCCGTGGATTTCATGAAGGCGCAGCTGCCGACGGGCTCGGAGGTCGAGCAGTACAACATGATGATCTACCTCGCGCTCATCGGCCCGACGGCGGCCGATGCCGCGCCGGTAATTCGTGCGAATCGAATCAAAAATCCTGTCCTGCCGAGCGCGACACTGTGGGCGATCGGCGATACCACCCAGTTGCCATGGCAGATGCCTAACCCACGCGGCGGAATTGGCGGCCCGGGCGGCGGCGGCCCCGGGGGCGGCGGCGGTCCCGGAGACATCAATCGCTACATGTACGCCGCGTACGTCCGCGAACTGGGCGACCGCCTGAAACCGGCGGCCGCATCGCTGGCCAATCGCATGCTCGACGGCACCGCCGGCGACGTGCCGGAATGGGGGTATGGCCTGCTGACGGCCGACGCACCGGGCGTGCTGGCCATCCTCACGCCCCGACTGGAAGACAACGACCGTACGGTTCGTCAACGGGCCGCAGTTGCCTTGGGCTTCATGGGCACGGCCGCGAAGCCTTCGCTCGCGGCGGTGCAGGCGGCGGCGAAAAACGCCACTGATGAACGTGAGAAACGAATGATGACCTGGTGCGCCAAAAAGCTGGCCAACTGATCAGCGCGCGGCCTTATCGTTCGCATCCGGGACGTTTGCAGGCGGCAGGCCGGGGTCGCTAGCGCCTTGGCCGGGGTTATCATCCAGCGGAAGCTCTGTCTTGGCGGACCACTTCAGCCATTCGGGCTTGGCTTCGTCGTGAAGCGTGAAATCGGTCCCTTCGGCAATCGCGGCCGGCCCTTCGTCCGGGGTCGCGAATGCAACGCCGCCGGCCAGCAGCGCCTTGAGGTTGTTCACTTCAACCGAGATGCCGCTGAACACGCCGCCGTGAATGTCCGTTCCCGTGACGGCCCAAAAGCGGCTGGTCGGGCGCAATAGCTTTTCGTAGCGCTTCCAGACGAAGGCGGTAATGTTGACGTGCGTGGCGTCGGAGCTGAACCGAATGTCCTGAATCGCCCCGACCTGAATGCCGCGGAAATAGACAGGCGAATCCACCTGAAGATGCGCCAGGCGGTCCGTGTGAAGAACGATGCGCAGGCCCTCGCCGATCCGGACCGGACGGCTGTCGAGGCCGATGAACTTGCTGTTCGTATCGCCTGATCCCGGGGCGGCCTCGATGTACGGACCGCTGATGACCGTGTTTAGGCCGGTAATCATGCCGCCGCCAAGGTCCGGCCGCACGATCCAGAACTGGCCGCCGTCCCGCGCGATATCCTTCTCGTAGGTGCGCTCCAGTCGGACGTGGACGAGGGAGCGCCGGCGATCTTCGTCCAGATCGATGGCCACGATCGTGCCGACGCGAACCCCGTGAAAGGTCACCGGCGTGTCTTTGATCTTCAGCCCGCTGGCGTCCTCGAAACTGATGGTTATTTCCGTGCCGTGTTGCTGGGAAATGCCGTACAGGTACCAAGCCACTGCCAGCCCGGCGATGATTGGCACCAACCACACCAGCGGGAACGGCCATCGCTGTTTTGAGACGCGCGGCGTGGGCAGTGAATCCACCGGTTCTCGAGAGACCTGATCATTCATGACTGACCGCCTTGCTCTGCCAGATCAGCCGCGGATCAAAACTGGCGGACGCCAGGAGTGTCAAAACGACCACGCACCCGAACGGCAGCAAGCCTGGCCCGGGTCTGACCGAACCGAGTGAGCCGAGTTTCGCGAGCGCCACCCAGATCGAAAGCACAAACACATCCAGCATGGCCCATCGGCCGATTACATCGATGCCTTGATAGAGCGTTGTGCGAAAGACCTGCCAGCGTTGCATGCCGAGCCATGTCGTAATGACGATGAAGAACAGGCCCAGCAGTTTCACGACGGGCACAAAAATGCTGGCCATGAATACG
>JAQGHK010000330.1 GCA_028288875.1 Phycisphaerales bacterium
CGACGAGTAAGACAGCGCTGCGGGGCTCTGGAATGGGTTCAAGCATTGTCGGTTCCGGGCTGACGGATCAGTTCACAGGTGACGATTGTACCGCCGCTCGCCGCCGGACGGATATCCAGCGTCGCACGGATGGTCCGGGCACGATACTGCATCAGTCGCAGTCCCATGCCCGCCGGCGCATCGTCCGGTGAGAAACCGACGCCATCGTCCGCCACGGATAGCGACAATTTTCGTTCGCTGCAATGCAATAAAACAGAAAGCGACTTGGCATGGCCGTGCCGAAGGGCGTTGTTGATCGCTTCCTGGGCGACGCGATACAGATGAACGTTCGTGGCGGCGTCGGTGGACGGTTTGCCGCTTGTTTCAAACGTGCAAACGACGCCGGGAAGCCGGCCCACACGCTCCGCCAAGCGGCCCAACGCGCTGGCCAGCCCTTCGTCTTCCAGGTCCACCGGCACCAGCCCGCGGGCCAGGTCGCGGGTGTGGCGGATCGCCTCCTGGATTAGGTCGGCCACCTGATTCGCGTGTTCTCCCGTCGGCGAGCCGTCGCCGCGCAGTTCGTCCGCCAAGGCGACGCTGAGCATGGAAATGCCGGTCAATTCCTGCCCCAGCCCGTCGTGCAGGTCATGGCCGATGCGCTGTTGCTCGCGCTCGGCGATGTCCAGCAGATCGCGCTCCAGATCACGGCGTTCGCTGAGATCGCGCAGGGATAACGCGTAGCCGTGCGCGTCGGACAGTTCATCCTGAACGGGCGTCAGCACCACGCTCGCCCAGAGCGATCGGCCGTCCGCGCGGACGACCCACGTCTGATCATCAAACGTCGCCGCCTGGGCGAATGCTTTGGGGCGAACCGTCGGCCAGATGACGGCCACGCTCTGCCCGACGATGGCTTCGGCCGCGTAGCCCAGCAGGCGCTGCGCGCCGCTATTCCAGCTCGCCACCCGGCCGTTCTGGTCGAGCATGAAAAACGCTTGGTCGGCCGCCCGGTTTACCAGGACGTCCAGCTGTTCCTGGCTGCGCAGCAGTTCGGCCGTGCGATCGCGGACGCGGCGTTCCAGCTCATCATGCGCCCGGCGCAGCGAATCTTCCGCCGACCGCCGCCGCGCCTGCAGCGAACTGGTCAGCAGCGCCACCGAGGCGAACGTGAACAGGAAGATCAAATCTTCGAAGTTGACGACCAGCGAGTGGTAAGGCGCCATGAACGAATAGGCGATGTCCACGCTCGCCAGCGTCGTCGCCAGGAGTCCCGGCCCGTAGCCGCCCATCAGCGAAGCGATGACGACCGCGCCGAAGAAGATGGTGTAGCTGGCCTCGCCGAGGGCTTTCCACCAGAGCGATGAAACCGCGTGCGCGGTCACCACCAGCGCAATCGAAAAGGCATATTGCACCGCGCGTTCGCGGTAGTAGTGAGGCGGATGTGCCGACGCCGCCGGTGGCGGGGCGCTGGGCAAAAGCGGGACGAGTTCCGACATAAAAAAAGTGGCCCGCCACCAGGCCACCCGTAAGTAGGATACGCACCTATCCTTTAATTGCGAGCCTGCCCGATTGTTTCGACAACCATCGATCGCGTATTTCTTTGTCCCAACCAACCTGTCTGCGTTAGTTCAAATTTGACCCGCCAAGGGTCGACCGATAGTTAAACACCGGCCCGCACTCGTTCGTCCGTCGTCACGCCACGCGTACACCACCCGTGTGTTCGTGCGCGATCTCGGCGCGTGCGGCCGGCTTATCGGGATCGAGGAACCATTTTTCAAGGAATGCACATGTCTCTCCAGAGTCTGCGCAAGAAGTGTATTTTGATCGGGCTATGCCTGATGACCGTGCTCTGCACGACCGTCGCTCACGCCCAAACGACTGAACCATCTACCGCCCCTGCGGGCCTTGCCCCTGTCGATATCAAACCCGACGCCACCGGCGTCAACCCCGGCGACACCGCCTGGATGCTTACCAGCTCAGCATTGGTGCTCATGATGACCGGCCCGGCCCTGGCGCTGTTCTACGGCGGCCTGGTCCGTCGCAAGAACGTCCTGGCCACGATGATGCAGTCGTTCATTCTGATGGCGATCGTCACCGTCATCTGGGCGCTCGTCGGCTACAGCCTCTGCTTCGACGTCGGCAGCCCATATCTGGGCGGCCTGCGATTCGCATTCATGCGTGAAGTCGGTGGCAATCCCTGTGAATACGCCCCGACGATCCCGCACACGACCTGGATGGTGTACCAAGGCATGTTCGCGATCATCACGCCCGCTCTCATCTGCGGCGCGTATGCCGAACGCATGCGTTTCTCGTCGATGGTGGTTTTCTCCATCGCCTGGCTGTTGGTCGTTTACTGCCCGATGGCTCACATGGTGTGGGGCAAGGGCGGCCTGCTGAACGCGTGGATGCCCACGCCCGGCGGCCCGAACTTCCCGGCCCTGGACTTCGCGGGGGGTACCGTCGTTCACATCAGCTCCGGTGCTTCGGCGCTCGTCTGTGCGCTCTACCTCGGCAAGCGTAACGGCTACGGCAAGACCGCCATGCCGCCGCACAGCGTGGTGCTGGCCTTCATCGGTGCGGCCCTCCTGTGGGTCGGCTGGTTCGGCTTCAACGCCGGTACGGCTCTCTCGGCCGGCACGCTCGCCAGCAACGCTTTCGTCACCACCCACTTCGCCGCCGCCACCGCCGCTCTGGGCTGGGCGTTCGCCGAATGGATTAAGACCGGCAAGCCGACCGTCCTGGGCGCCATCTCGGGCGCCGTCGCAGGCCTGGTTGTCATCACCCCGGCTGCTGGCTATGTCACCCCCATGTACGCTCTGATCATGGGCCTCATCGGCGGCGTGGTCTGCATGATCTCCGCTACAATTGTGAAGAATGCCCTGAAGTATGACGACAGCCTGGACGCCTTCGGCGTGCACGGCGTCGGCGGGACGCTGGGTGCGATCCTGACGGGCGTGTTCGCCGTCGGTGCCGTCAATTTCCCGACGGGTGGTGGCTTTACCGATAATAAGACCGGCTTGCTCGAAGGCGGTCCTGCCCTGACGAACCAGTTGATCGCTACCGTGATCACGTACGTGTTCGCCATCGTCGGTTCGCTGATCATCCTGAAGATCGTCGACGTGGTCCTCGGCGTTCGCGTGTCGGCCGATGAAGAGGCCGAAGGTCTCGACATCACCCAGCACGGCGAACAGGGTTACCATATGGAATCGGAATCGGCTTTCTAAGACGATTCAACAAACGATCGACACCAATTGATCGACCTTGCCGAGTGGTGCGGCGGGGTGTGCATCCAGACAACAGCCGGCGGGCGTGAC
>JAQGHK010000371.1 GCA_028288875.1 Phycisphaerales bacterium
GAAGGGGGTGTACTCTTCCATGATGTTAGCTTCAGGCACGCCGGCTTTCAGCAGGTAGGCCTTGAGCACTTTGTTCGCGGTTCTTGGGAACACGTAGTCGGTGCCCAGGAGATAGAACTTCTTGGAGCCCAGTTCCTTGATCGCGTATTCGGCGGCCGGAACGAGCTGCTGATTCGGGCTGCTGGCCGTGTAGAACACGTTCAGCGATTGTTCTTCGCCTTCGTACTGAACGGGGTAGAACAGCAGGCTGTTATATTCTTCGAACACCGGCAGGCAGCTCTTACGGCTCACGCTGGTCCAACAGCCGAAGGTCACAGCGACTTTCTTCTGCGTGATCAGTTCCTTGGCCTTTTCGGCAAAGAGCGGCCAGTCGGAGGCCGGATCGACCACTTCAGGCTCGATCTTGTGCATCTGTCCGCCGACTTTCACGCCACCTTTGGCGTTGATTTCATCGACGGCCATCAGGACAACGTCCTTCAGGGACGTTTCCGAGATCGCCATCGTGCCCGACAGCGAGTGAAGGATGCCGATCTTGACAGCATCCTGTGCAAAGGCCCCACTGGTGGCGGCCAAAACCGCGACGCCGGCGACGGCGATGCGCAGTGAATGCGACGTTTTAGTAAGCAGTTGCTTGAGCATGGTTCAGTTCTCCCTCAAAGAAACAATTAAGTCGGAAAACAGGTAAGTCGAAACAATGGGCCGGGCGGGCGTCGTGCGACGCCCTGCCCGGCCGGTCTCTCGCAATTAGAACGACACGCCGACAGACAGCGTGGTCACGAAGAAGTTATCTTCCGGATTGTTCGGAATGTCACTCGTCGTGTTGTAGTAGATTTCGCTGACCGAAGCGGTCCAGGCGCCGAAGCCCTTCGGGATGAAGGCCAGCGGAACCGAGGCGCTCACACCGGCGTTGAAGTAACCGAAGCCCGCGCCATCGCCGCCCTGGTAGGGGTCGGTGAAGTAAGCGACGTTCATCGGAACCGAGACGGTGATGGGATAGTCATCAATCGAATCGAACGTGTAGGTGGGCTTGATGCCAACCTGCAACACGCAGGCATTAGCGCCGCCGAGATCACCCGTGCTGTCATAGCGATAGTGGGCCAGGAAAGACGGATTCAGGGCAAAGCCCTTCAGCGTGTTTTCCCACATATCGGCGTCGTTATATGCCGCACTGACTTCAACGGCCTTTTCAGCGCCGCCGCCGAACATCCAGTAGGCGTGGGCGATGCCGAACGTGAACTTGTCCCACGTGTAATTCAGGCCGACGTTGAAGTCGATTTCCTGGATCGGGCCGCCGATGTTGCTGTCGACGTTGTCGTTGTTATCCGACCAGAGGTTGACGTAACCCGACAGTTCGTCCGTGAACTTGGCGCTGACCGTGCCGTAGACGAACGTCGTGGAACGCGAAGAGAACGGCGACGCTTCATTGCCGCCGCCCCACACGTCGCCACCGAACGAGATGAAGTGCGAGGTCGCATCAACACCAGCCGAGTAAGAAAGCTTGCTGCCGACGCGGTCGTCGGGCTGCGGGGCCACTGGCGCCGGCGGGGTGACCTGAGTGTCCTTCTTTTCGGGACCCATGCCAGTGTCAGGCGCCTGTTGGGCGTAAACCGACGAAGAAAGCACGAGCGCCGCCGAAGCGGCCAGCATTGCACGCGAGACCAGACGGCTGCGGCGAGTAAAATCGACCATAACCAAACTCCTTCCAAAGAGCAGATTCAAGAACGCACGACGCCCGATTCTGGTATTGGCAAAACCAGTCGCCGCGACGCTGGCCAAGTCCCGCACGCACGAGACCGGCCGAAAAGACAACGAGCTTGAAATGAACGATCCCAGCGGATCGCATTCAACTGATGTTCAAAAAAGGTGTTAGAGAGGACCCGATGACCGGAGGCGACGACTTCCTGTCCCGGCCTGACTTGCGTCAAAACCGGAAAAAGGCGTCGAAAACCGCGTATTTGAAGGGACACTGCCCCTGCCGTTGGCAGGTGGCGGGCTTGTCCGGTCAGTTGGTCAGGCTCATTTCTTGGAAGCGGGTTGGTTGACCCGTTACAGGTAGTGCGTGAGCCGCCCAAACCTTTCAGAGAAAATTCTAAACCTGTCGGGTGCGACATAAGTCCGGCGCATCCCCGGGCCTGATCGGTTATATAAGTGGCCAACCGAACCGTCCGCGCCTTGTTCATGTGTGCCGTCGCAATTTAGCCTGACGAAGACGTCGCAAGCATGCGGTTCGTTCATCGTGCGCCGAGTTGTGTCGCGGGAAGGCAACCGTGGAACAAACCAGCCTCAGCCTGCTCGATGCTGTGGGCCAAAACGCGCCGGATGCATGGCGCCGCCTCGATTGTGTTTACCGCCCCTTTCTAACCCGCTGGTTCCGTTCAAGAGGCGTCCGCGCGCCCGATGCGGCCGATCTGACGCAGGACGTCCTTATCGTGCTGATGAACGACATCTCCGACTTCCAACATTCTGGCCGAACCGGTGCCTTCCGGGCCTGGCTTCGGAATGTCTGCTTGAATCGGCTACTTAATTACCTGAGAGCGCAACGCGTCCGCGGCACGGCCGTCGGCGGGACTGAATTCAATGCCCGAATCGGCCTGATTGAAGATTTCGGCGCGTCCGCCGACTGCTTCGATCGCCAGCATGATGAGGCCGTTCTCACCCGGTTGCTCGATGAACTAGCGGAAGAATTTGCGCCGAACACGATGTTGGCATTTCGGCGGCTGGCCTTGGAAGCGGCCCCCGCTTCCGCGGTCGCAGCCGAACTGAAACTCAGCGTCGGCGCGGTTTACATCGCCAAAAGCCGGGTTTTGCGTCGCCTGCGGGAGATGGCAGCCGGATATATCGATGGGGCCTTGCTGAATTAATCACGCCCCGCCCCTCTCATGACGGCCATTCCTGATCCCTCGCACCCGAGTCCACAGCAGCTTCAGGCCTTCTCCACAGGCCGGCTGGAGAGTGACGATGCCGACTGGATCGAACAGCATTTGCTGCATTGCGCAACGTGCCTCGACCTGCTGCAGGCATCGGACGATCACCCTGTCACGACCGAGGAAGACCCGCTACTGGCCGCGTTAAGGAGGGCCCACCGCGCGGCGTCCGATCCGCTGAGCGCCGTCGATCCGGCAGACGCCACATCCGCCGATGAGATTCCCGCTGCGCTGCAGGATCACCCCAGATATCGCATTGATCGCCTGCTGGGTAACGGCGGCATGGGCGCGGTTTATCTGGCGGAGCATCGGCTGCTGGAGCGGCCGGTCGTCATCAAAGTCATTCGGCCGGATCTGATTCACAAACCGGACCTCCTAGAGCGCTTTTTTCGCGAGGCCCGCCTGGCCGCGCGGCTGTCGCACCCGAATATCGTCACCGTCTATGAGGCCGAGCAAATCGGCGGCACCGTGCTGCTGGTCATGGAATACGTGGCCGGCCGGACTTTCGCCGAACTGGTGAAGCAGCGCGGCACCCTGCCGGTTCCCGTGGCGGCCGAACTGGTCCGACTTGCGGCGAACGGCCTTCAATACATGCACCAGCAGCAGTTGGTGCACCGCGATGTAAAACCCTCCAATCTCATCGTCACGCCGACCGGCGAAGTCAAAGTCCTGGACCTTGGCCTGGCGTTCTTCAAGGCCGATGCCGAGACGGCCAGTTTGGAACTGACGCTGCCGGAACAGGGAATCGGCACGGTCGATTACACGCCCCCCGAACAATGGGAAAGCAGCCGCGACGTCGACACGCGGGCCGACGTCTACAGCTTGGGTTGCACGTTCTATTTCCTGTTAACCGGCCGAGCGCCATTCGCCGCCGCGGACGGCGTGAAGCCCAGCTTAGTCCGCCAGCTCTGGTCCCACAGCACCGCGCCCGTGCCCGATATTCGCCAGGTTCGGGCCGACGTCCCCGACGCAGTTGCGGACCTTCTCCAGCAGATGCTGGCCAAGCGACCGGACGATCGGACGGCCGATCCGCTGAGTGTTGCTGTCGCACTAAAGTCGTTGAATGCGGAGGTCGATCTCGCCGGCTATCTCGCCGCCGAGCGGCCGGATGAATCCTCGGTGGGCGCTCAACCGCTGTCCGGCCCATCATCTTTCGCGCGTCGTCCGCGGGTCGATCTTCCACCCAGCCGCGTCGAGTCGCGCACGCCGATCAAAGTGGGCGTGCTGCACTCGCTCACGGGCACGATGGCGATCAGCGAACGCCCGGTGGTCGACGCCACGCTGATGGCCATCGATGAAATCAACGCCAACGGCGGCGTGCTCGGCCGGCAAGTGCAGGCCGTGGTGGCCGACGGAGCGAGCGACGAAGCGGGCTTTGCCGTCGCGGCGGAAAAGCTGATATTGACTGACCGCGTCGTCACGGTTTTCGGTTGCTGGACCAGCGACAGCCGCCGCACCGTGCGTCCGATCTTTGAACGGCACGATCACCTGCTGTTCTACCCGGTGCAGTATGAGGGGCTGGAGCAGTCGACCAACATCATTTACACCGGCGCCGCGCCGAACCAGCAGATCCTGCCGGCCGTGCGGTGGTGCACCACGGTGCTGGAAAAGCGTCGTCTCTTCCTCGTAGGCTCAGACTACGTTTTTCCACGGTGTGCCAACGCGATCATCCGGGATTATGCCGCCACGCTGGGCGCCGATGTCGTGGGCGAGGCCTATTTGCCGCTAGGCGGCCAAGACGCCAGCGAGATGATGCGACAGATCGCCGATGTGCGGCCCGACATGATCCTGAACACCATCAATGGTGACAGCAATGTCGCCTTCTATCGCGCGCTGCGCCCCCTTCGAAGCAAGCCGGCCGAATTGCCGGTGATGTCATTCAGCATCGCCGAAGAGGAGCTGCGCAGCCTGAACGCCCGCGACGTGGCCGGCGACTACGCGGCGTGGAATTACTTCATGAGCATCGACCGCGAACAGAATCACGCATTCGTTAAGCGCTTCCAGGATCGCTACGGTGCCCACCGGGTGCTGACCGATCCCATGCAGGCGGCGTATGTCGGTGTAAACCTTTGGGCCAAGTCCGTTGCCGCGGCCGGCTCTGATGATGTCGCGGCGATCCGCCGGTGTGTCGGCGGCCAAAAATTCAATGCGCCCGGCGGCGTGGTGACGGTCGATCCGATCACGCGGCACACGTTGAAGAGCGTGCGCATCGGGAAGATCGTTGATTCCAGTTCGTTCGAAGTCATCTACACGTCTGAAAACCCCATCACGCCGATGCCGTACCCGGTCACGCGGACGCCCGATCGCTGGCGCCAATTGCTCGATGATCTGCATGCCGGATGGGGCGGTCATTGGGCCAGCCAACCGGCCTAAGCCCCATCACTTTTCGACGAGCGAATTCAGGTACAGTTCGAGCTGGGTGTAACCCGACGCGGTGACGATATTGCCATCCTTCGCATCATTGGCATTCAAACCGTGAGCCGTTTCCCATTCGTTCGGGATGCCGTCGCGATCATCATCAGCGGGCGCAGGCACACTGGCAGCGGGAACCGGATTGCCGCCGACCGAATCTTCGTCTTCCGGATTTTTGCCAAGCTTGCCGAAGGACCTGAGTTGATCAATCTGCCGCTGATCGACGCTGTCGCGATGCAGTGAATTGCCAGCGCTCTTGATCACATCCGCCACGGCCTGCTCGGCTGACGTGATGGTCACCGCCACCGGTGTGTCGTTGAAAGGTTTTGTGGCAGGCGTTGCGGCCTGCTTAGTCAGATCGTCCTGGGTCCAAGGTCGACCGTTCAGCGTGCCGTCTTTGTCGAGGTCGACAAAATTTCCATCGCTGTGAACGATGTCGTTTGCGGTCAGGAAGCTGAAGAACTTCTCGTTCGAATCTGGTCCGGCAATCATGTAGTTGCCGAGCAGATCCTGGTTCCACGGCGCGCCGGAGTGACCGCCGCCGAAACCTTGGTTACCCCAGTTGTAAATCACGTTGTTGATGTACTGAAGATCGCCCTTCCCTTTCGGATTTCGCCCATGATTATTCGACCACAGATTTCGGGCCAAGGTCAACCGTCGTGCACCGTCGACGATCATGCCGAACTGCTGTCCTTTAATGGCCTCGTGAATGAGGCAGTTCTGCATCGTAACATCGTGCGATTTCCCGGTGATGCCGGCATTATCCCAGCGCCCCCAGCCGATGCTCAGGTGATCGGCGATGATGTTCGATCCGTCCGAAACGTTGAAACTTTTAGACCCGCGGCCGGACTTGATGCCGGAACGGATCGTGAGATAGCGGACGATCACGTTGGAATGGTTGCTGAGTGAAATCCCCGCACCAAGAATCGTGATTCCACCCGGCGCTGTCTGGCCGGCAACGGTCAGATTGTCACTGAATGCGATTTGCGATTTCACGTTGATCACGCCACCGACGTCAAAGACGATGGTGCGATTCGACGCGCTCACGGCGTCGCGCAACGATCCCGGCCCATCGTCGGCCAACGTCGTGATGTGATAGACCTCGCCGCCCCGACCGCCGGTGGCCGCCGCTCCGAAACCCTCTGCACCCGGGAACGCAACGATCCCTGCTTGGGCCGTCGCCGCTGCAAGCAGCACCGCTAAAATTGAAGTCTTTCGCATCCGTACATCTCCGTTGGTTGATTTAACCGCCGACAGGTGTTGTCGTTGAACTGAGTTAGGGAGTCACGTCGGCGGGCCGTTGTACTGTCACGCTCATCAG
>JAQGHK010000414.1 GCA_028288875.1 Phycisphaerales bacterium
TCGGAATTCGCGCCGTCGTCGCCAAGAGCTTCGAACGCATCCACCGCAGCAACCTGGTCGGCATGGGCGTGTTGCCGCTGGTGTTCAAGAAAGGCGAAGGCCGCAAGAGCCTTGGCCTGACCGGTCAGGAAGTGTTTGAAATCCTCATCGACGACGATCTGAAGGTCGGCCAGGACATCGCCGTGCGGGCCGGTGACAAGATGTTCGTCACGACCTGCCGTATCGATACGCCGGTGGAACTCGAATACTTCAAGAACGGCGGCATCATGCCGACCGTGCTGCGAAAAATGATGGCGATGAAGAGCTGATCGCCGGCCGGATTTCAATCACCAAACACGAACGGCCCGTGCTGCACAGCACGGGCCGTTCGCATTCCTGGTCTTTGTCGGCAGCGACACTTGGCCGCCCGCCCCGCCGCTGTTTATTCGCTTACCAGTTCGCTGACCGGCTGCCGGCCGGAGAATCCGGTGTGGATTTCGTGCCAGTATTCGATCGAAGCTTCCCCAAGCTTCCAGCACAAAAAGATGTCTCGCCCGTCATGCCGCCCGACGAAATCGATCAGGCCGGTGCGGTAGTCCTTTAGATCGCACCCGATGGACTTCAGTTCATCGATCAGATCACCCAGCCGGTCGACGGCACGTTCCAGCGCATTCTGAATCTCGTCCCGCTGCTTCACGGGCAGTCGGTGTTCCAGCTGATTATGCAATGTCGATGCGTCCTCATGCGTGCGGACGAGGTCTTCGACAATGCGGCGAACCAGCGGCAAGGCGCGGTTCGCCTCGGCAATCGTGAAGTATTTCTTCCGCGTGACGGCAGTGGCATCACTGGACCAGGATTTACTGAGAGCCATCCCTATCACCTCATGTGTTCGACCCTATCGCATCTTTCGCGCATCGACGGTCGACGTCAACGCATCGGCGTTGCCGTAACAAGCAACCCCAACAGATTGAGGTCAGGTTGTGCCGGTCGCGCGGCTCATGCGGATTAACGACGCGTCACGCGCGCTCACTTGTCGGCCGCGACAATCGTGCCCACAATGCCGCGGATGAACCAAGCCGCCTACGCCGCCGCCAAGCAAGAGTTCGCCGATTGGGGCGTCGACACGGACGCCGCCCTGGCCACGCTTAAATCGATTCCGATCAGCCTGCACTGCTGGCAAGGCGATGACGTCGGCGGCTTTGAAGTCGGCATCACCCCGGCCGGCGCGATGACGGTCACCGGCAATTATCCCGGCCGCGCCCGCTCGGCGGACGAGTTGCGCACGGATCTCGACAAGGCGTACAGCCTCATCCCCGGCAAGCACCGTCTGAACCTTCACGCGATCTACGCTGAGACGAGCGGGAAGACGGTCGACCGCGACGCCGTCGCGCCGGAGCACTTCGCCCGCTGGATCGATTGGGCGAAGGCCGCCGGCATCGGTGTCGACTTCAACCCCAGCTTTTTCGCCCATCCGAAGGCCGCCGACGGCTTCACACTGGCCAGCGCCGACGCCGGCATCCGCGATTTCTGGATCGAGCACGGCCGCCGCAGCCGCACCATCGCCGCCGCCTTTGCCAAGGCCCTTGGCACTCCCGCCGTCAATAACGTTTGGATCCCCGACGGCTACAAAGACACGCCGGTCGACCGCAAAGGCCCGCGCGAACGCCTGGAAGCGGCGCTGGACAAAGTCTTCGCGGAGAAGTTCGACGACAAACTGGTCCGCGACGCCGTCGAAGGCAAGCTCTTCGCCGTCGGCCTGGAAAGTTACACCGTTGGCAGCCATGAGTTCTACCTCGGCTACGCGATCCGTAATAAGAAGCTCGTCTGCCTCGACGCCGGCCATTACCACCCCACTGAGCAGATGGCCGACAAGATCAGCAGCGTTTTCACCAGCCTCGATGAAATCCTGCTCCATGTCAGCCGCGGCGTGCGATGGGACAGCGACCACGTCGTCACGCTCAACGACGAGCTGCTACAGATCGCCCAGGAACTTGTCCGCGGCGGCTACCTCGCCCGCACGCATATTGGGCTCGACTTCTTCGATGCGAGCATCAATCGCATCGCGGCGTGGGTGATCGGGACGCGCAACATGCTGAAGGCTCTGCTGACCGCCCTGCTCGAGCCCATTGCCCTGCTGAAGCAGGCCGAGAACACCGGCGATCTCACCGGCCGCCTGGCGCTGCTGGAAGAGATAAAAACGCTGCCTGTTGGCGCGGTCTGGGACGAGCACTGCCGCCGCGAAGGCGTCCCCGTCGGCCGGGCGTGGATTAACGAAGTGAAGGCCTACGAATCCGGCACGCTGAGCAAGCGATCCTGACCCTGGTGGGCTTGACAGCAGGGCCATGCCCCTTAAACTGTCGGGCCCAACTCGGGGCTATAGTGAAATGGGATCACGCGACCATGGCATGGTTGAATTCGGGGTTCGAATCCCCGTAGCTCCACTCTGAATCCAGAAGACCCCTGAGAAATCAGGGGTCTTTTTGTTTGGACCGCGCCTTCGCAAACCCCAATTTGCCATCGGATTGACAGGCCGAGGTTAGAATGCTCGGATGAACACTTTCTTCCAGGAACTTGGCAATACGGTGCTGGAGCGTTGGAAGCGGGAAAACTTTTCCCTCGTGAAGTTCCCCGAAATCGCCCGCGCCGCCCTCGATGAGCGCCCCCCGGCCAAGAAGGTCAGCCTGCCGGCCCTGATGCAGGATTTCCTGTTCGCGGAAGACCAGCCCCCGCAAACCGATTCAGACTTCGGCGAACCCGAAATCATTGTCTATAGCCACCCGCGTTTCTACATCCAGCTGCTCTTCTGGATGGACGGAACGACCGCGATCCATCAGCACGAATTCTCCGGAGCCTTCCATGTGATGCACGGCTCAAGCATTCACGCGCACTACGACTTCGAAAAGGCCCAGCCGATCACGCCCTACCTGCGCGTCGGCAATGTGAAGCTCAAAGAGATGGAACTGCTGGAAACCGGCCGCACCGTGCCGATCTCATCTGGCCATCGGACGATTCATTCGCTGTTCCATCTGGATTCGCCGTCGGTGACGGTCGTTGTGCGGACGCAGCACGATCCCGGAACAGGGCCGCAATACAACTACCTGCCGCCGCACGTCGCCTTTGATCCGCACTTCAGCGACAAGCTCACGATGCGGCGTAAGCAGTTACTCGACGTGCTGGAGCAGACCGAAGACGCGGGCTACGGCGGATTGCTCCTGAAGATGATCGGCGATCTGGATTTCGAACGGGGCTTTTCCATCCTGCATCACTGCCGCGGCTATCTGCAGCAACTCGACCAGCGTGAACCCGTCCTGCGCGCCTTCGAAAAGAAGCACGGTGTCCTCGCGGCCGGCGTCGCGGCGACCCTGAAGGAAGACGCCCGCCGAAACTTCATTCGAAGCCTGCGCAGCAGCGTCATCGACCCGGAACACCGCTTCTTCCTGGCGCTGCTCATGAACGCCCCGACGCGGGATGATTTGCTCGGG
>JAQGHK010000423.1 GCA_028288875.1 Phycisphaerales bacterium
TAGATCGATAACCACAAAATACATATGTCCTCCTACGTCCTGCCGCATCTATTCCACCTCTGCATTTGGAACCGGTAACAACCCTGCGCATTAACTGAGCATCTTCGGCCGTCGGCTTGCACAATGCTATTCCGCCAGGCAACCGATAGCGCGGGTGCTGGGGTCAGGAAATTGCGTAGATCAATCAAGCTATTTGGAAGGGTCGCGGATCCGTCCCTTATGGGTGAAACGCGAGCGAGGTCCGCGCTTTTGAGAAAAGCATGAAGCGCGCATTCCAAGCTCCGACATAGGCTCCGATCTCTAAGGGATTTGAGACGTCGGCTTCCGATTTTTCTGACCGCGTGCGTTGACTCAGCGAGGCATGGCCGAGCCTACCGTTCGACTGAACCGTGGCAGCCAGTTTTTGTCGCACATTGGCTGGCGCCATTGGTTCGATCGACGTGGACTTCGATTTTAACAAAGCCAAAGCCATCGCGGCGGCGACGTGAACCGCCGCGACTGCGGCTAAACCTTTACATGAGACTACAAACATGGCAACAGCACTAGATCGCGAGACTCGCAAACCGCTGGCCGTGGTCACGGGCGCGTCCAGTGGCATCGGATTGGAATTGGCGAAGCAGCTCGCCTCTCACGGCTATGACTTGATGCTCGCCGCCAACGAAAGCAGCCTTGATGACGCGGCCCAAGCCGTCGAAGCCGCCGGCGGCACGGTGGCCGGCCGCGTGCAGGCCGACCTTGCGACGTTCGACGGGGTTGAGCGGCTTGCCGGGCAGATCGACTCGCTCGGACGGCCGGTCGACGTGCTCGCCCTCAACGCCGGCGTCGGTTTGGGCGGCAGCTTCATCGACGATCGGCTGGAAGACCAGTTGCATCTGGTGCAACTCGACGTCGTCTCGACGGTGCATTTAGCCAAGCGCGTGGTGCCGGATATGGTCACCCGAGGTAGCGGGCGCGTGCTGATTACCGCTTCGATTGCCGCAATTACGCCGACACCGTTCGAGACGGTGTATGGCCCGAGCAAGGCATTCGTGAAGTCCTTCGCCGAGTCGTTGCACAACGAATTGAAAGACACCGGCGTCACGGTCACCGCATTCATGCCCGGCCCGACCGAAACCAATTTCTTTCACCGGGCCGGCATGGACGACACCAAGATTGGTGCGGGTTCGAAAGACGACCCGAGCGACGTCGCCCGTCAGGCAATCGACGCCATGCTCGCGGGCACGAATCATGCGGTCGTCGGTACCCTTAAAACCAAGGCCCAGGCCGTTGCGATGGAAAGCGTGCTGCCCCGGAACAGACGAAGGCGAATCTTCACCGGAATCGGGCTGCGCCCGGCACCGCACGGCAGTGAATTGCCT
This sequence comes from Phycisphaerales bacterium, assembly GCA_028288875.1. GTDB lineage: Bacteria > Planctomycetota > Phycisphaerae > Tepidisphaerales > Tepidisphaeraceae > RYN-431. The sequence goes on from JAQGHK010000423.1 coordinate 1,359, forward strand.
CCCGGTACGATGAAAACGCGCGCTTGCTTGAATTCCATGCCGTGGAGCAATGTTGCTACGGCCGCCCTGTTCCGGCGTCAAACGCCGTAAAGGTCACGACGGTTTTGGGGCGGCGCGGGCCGAAGCTCGATTCCTTTGCCGGAAGTAAAAAATCGGCGTCAATCTTACTTACAGCAGCTTGTCCGGCGTAATCGGCAAGCTGCGGATGCGTTTGCCTGTCGCGTGATACACGGCGTTGGCAATGGCCGCGGCGACGCCGACGATGCCGATCTCGCCAACGCCTTTTGCCCCGAGCGGATTGACAATGTCGTCGTGCTCGTCGACGAAGATCACGTCGATGTCATGCACGTCGCCGTTGACGGCGATGTGGTACTCGGCAAAGTCGTGGTTCATGAACCGGCCGATGGTCGTGTCGTTCAGCGTCTCCTCGTGCAGGGCCATGCTGATCCCCCAGACGACCGCGCCCATGATCTGGCTGCGGGCGGTCTTGCCACTGATGATGCGGCCGGCGGCGATCGCGCTGACCACGCGGCTGACCATCACGCTGCCGACGTCTTCATCGACTTTCACTTCAACGAACACGGCCGAGTGCGTGCTGATCGTGTGACCCTTCTGCTTCAGGTAATTCGGCAGCGAGCGGCGGCTGTCGGTTAATTCAGTGACGCCGCCTGCCCGCATCGCGTCCGCGTAGCTCACGGCTTTGGTCGGATCGGCCTTGAGGCGGACGGTTCCGTCGGCGAACTCGACGTCCCTGATCTTCGCATCGGCCAGCGGCGAGCGGGGCATGGCGGCGGCGTGCTTGAGCAGTTGCTTGCCGATCTCGTCGCACACCAGCTTGACGGCCGAGCCGACGCTGCTGACCGTCCAGCTGCCGCCTTCGATCGGGCTCATCGGCAGGTCGCTGTCGCCGAGTTTGAAGTGAACTTGCTCCAGGGGCAGTCCGAGCGTGTCGGCGGCGATGATCGTCATCGCGGTATACGTCCCCGTGCCGATGTCGGCCGTCGCGCTGGCGACGTTGAGGGTGCCATCGATCGACAACGTCGCACTGGCCGACGCCTGCCCTTGCATCGCATCCCAGACACCACCGGCCATGCCGTAGCCGATCCGGAATTTGCCGTCGGTCATGCTGCGCGGCTCGGGATTGCGCTGGTTCCAGCCGAACTTCTCGGCCCCCTGCCGGTACGCCTCTTTCAACTCTTTGCTGGAAAACGGAAAGCCCGTATTGGGATCCGTTTCGGCATAATTTTGCAGGCGCAGTTGAATGGGATCGATCTTGAGCTTCGCCGCCAACTCGTCCATCGCGCTTTCGAGGGCAAACAGACCTGTCACTGCGCCCGGGGCCCGCATGTCCAGTGGCGTGCTGAGATCGACTTTCGCGACCTTGTACGCCAATTCAACGTTCTCGCACGCGTAACTCTGGCCGGACCAATTGACGACGACTTCCTCGTAATCCTCGAACGTGCTCGTCTCGGCGACGGCCTCGTGGTGGACGGCGGTGAGCGTGCCGTCGTCCTTGGCGCCCAGACTGACCCGCTGGATCGTCTCCGGACGATGGCCGAAGGTGAACATCTGCTGGCGGGTGAGCTCGACGCGGACACTGCGCTTCAGCTGCATTGCCGCCATCACCGCGAAGAACAGCTGGTGCTGCGGCCGCAGACCCGAACCGAATCCGCCGCCCATGAATGGGTTGATGATACGGACCTTGCTCGCGCTCAGCCCAAAGACATTGGTCACATACCGCTGGCTGTTCTGTACGCCCTGGGTCTTGTCGTAGATCGTGTACGCGTCCTTCTGGGCATCGTAGACGACCGTGCTGGCGAACATCTCCATCGGGTTGTGATGCTCGGCCGGCTGGTGATACTCGGCGTCCACCCGCACGTCGGCTTTCTCGAGTGCTGCCCGCGCGTCGCCGCGCGGCTTGGGCGGCGGCTGGAATCCGCCCTTCCCCGTAGGCGGCGGATAGGCCTTGGCTTGCTCGACCTGTAAATCCGTGTGCGGCGTTTCATACTCGTAGGTCACCCGGAGCAGCCGGCTCGCGTGCCGGGCGAGTTGGAAACTCTCGGCCACGACCAGCGCGATCGGCTGCATGGAAAAAACGATCTTGTCGTCGTACAAGGGCCGGAACGGGCTGCCGGGGACGCTGTCATCGTCCTTCCACTTGCGGTCGAACCATGCCGTGCGGGGCCGGTTCTCGTGCGTG